>DMJN01000168.1 GCA_003451715.1 Gammaproteobacteria bacterium
CACGTTGTACTCGCGGATGAAATTAACCGTACTTCGCCCAAGGTTCAGTCAGCTATGTTAGAGGCGATGGGTGAAAAACAAGTCACCGTAGATAATGTCACTTATGCGCTAGATGGCTTGTTCTTTGTCATTGCCACCCAGAACCCACTCGATCTGGTTGGCACCTATCCCCTGCCCACTCCACAGCTGGATCGTTTCCTGTTCAAGATCACTATGGATCATATCGATCGTGAATCAGAGCTGGACGTACTGGATACTTACAAGGAGCGCCGGGATTTTGGGGATAGTCTAGCGACAGTGACTCGTGATGAAGTGTTGAGTGCACGCCACCAAATTAACTCGGGAGTAAGCATCAACCCTGCCATCAAGACTGCACTGGTGGATATCTCACGGAATCTTCGCAACGATGATCGAGTATTACAGGGCAATTCAACCCGCAGCATGGTGTTACTACTACCCGCCCTGCAGGTGTCTGCTGCGCTGAGAGAGCGCAACTATGTGAGCGCTGCAGATATTGAGTTATTACTGCCTCGCGTACTGGGCCATCGCATCGAGCTGGCACCAGGAGTCGCGGACTTTGAGAAAGTACTGGCAGACAATATGCGTGACCCGATGGAACAACTCGCCAGGAGCACCCTCACAGCATAATGAGCTATGTACTCTTAGCTAGTCGAGTTGGACGGTCTTGCCTCAACAGGATGCTGGCATTCCTCGCGTGTCTGCTTATCCAACATGTTGCCTACTCCCAGGATGACCTGCCGCTCGATATTGGCAGTATTGAGATACCCGAGTCGCGCTTGCCTCTCTGTTTCGGTTTTTCCGATGTGAGTGATCTTCGGGCGTTGGCAATTTGTGATGCCCTGAACCTGAGGCAAAATGTAAAGGCTCGTGAACTCTCGGAACTGTGGCTTCGCAATGAACCTGAATCACCCGCTGCTCAATTCGCACTGGCGGAAGTGTTATTTTCAGTCGAAGGAAACATGCCTCGAGCCTTGTTCCATCTTAACCGAGCAGAAGAGCTGACTGACTATGAGACTCTGGAAGAGGCTTTTAACTCGGGAAATATGCAATGGCACTACCTGACGCTAAGCCAATTGTCTTATGTGCATCAACTCATGGGTGAACAACTCAAGTCACTCGAATACCTTGATAAGCTCAGTCGAATATATGGGCAGGATGTCGAGTCATTTCGGGGATGGCCACTCATCAAGCTAAAGCAATATGAAGCGGCTCGTGCAAGTGCCAACCAGGTGCTTCAAAATAGCGAGAATGAGCGCGAGCGAGCACGCGCCTGGAATACCTTGTGCGCAGCGGAACTGGCAAGTTTACAGCCAATCGATTCGATGTCTGCCTGTGACCGCGCAATCGATGAAGATGAAGATATTGCAAATCAGGCAAATGACTATGACACGGTATATCTTACCAATGCCTCAGAAGTCTCATTGAGCTTACTGGAAATTGAGCAAGCGGAAGACTACCTCGATCGGGCAACGCGCTATCTGAATCCCGACAGCGTGGCCGATCCCTGGATTTACAAATTATACCTCACGATGAATCAGGCCCGCTTTGACGAAGCGAGGTCAGCACTGGATCGTATGCTCATCTGGCGAGAGCAACAGGAACCTATTGTAAACGTGATGAATCGTGCCGAACACTTTCTGGTTAGCGCTAGTTTTCTTTTATTGGCAGGTTATGCAGAAGATTCGATAAAACTCACCGCTACTGCTCTCAATCAACCGGACAGAAATGGATCTTACAGCGCCGATGATGCACAGAAAGACGCCTATGCGGCCCTTTTAAATATGATGGCAAATCGAGCCGAATACCAGATTCAACTGGAGAACGCTGCTTCAATGGATCTTGTAGATTCGCTCAAGTCACAAATTGCCGCTATCTCACTGCGGTTCGATGCCTGGCGCGCCGCACGCAGAGCGGGCTCACTGTTTGCCGAGTTCGATGTAATTCAGAGCCGACTGCGCCCCTATGCTCCATTGGATGTCCACATACCCGAATGGATTGAACCCGAGATTGCCGGGTTAATTGGACCAGGGGTAACAGCGAATATTCTGGAGCAAGCTAACAACAACGGCGCTTTCCAACTCAACCCAGGATATTACTTCTCCTATCTAACTGAAATTGCTGCGCTGAATAACGACCACGCTGAGACTATTGAGGCCGGTAGGCGCGCTCTGGCTCGCCTTCCCCAGCAGGAGGCCTTGCTCAAAGCAAGAATTTCCGCCCGAATGGCGGACGCCCTATGGGCAGGAGAGAGATATGCAGAAGCGCTGGATTCTTATGAGTATGCACTGCGGCAGGATCCAAGCATTATAAGAAGACTGGAAACCAGTATTCCGGTCAGTATTGAACAGGATGGATCAGAGTTTTCCAGTTTGGCCTCCCGGTATTTGCTACGCTCACCTCGATTTCATGAACATCCAAATGGACTGGTCCTAAATATACGATCCACTCCAGACTTATCCATATGCCTGAATTCAAGATCGGCAACCAACATATCGTGTTACACTACTGAGGTCGGCAGCACTCAAGGCAGCAAGTGGAATGCTCAAGAGCTGACACGATTGTTTCATACACAGGCATTTGGCCTTGGCTATGACATCAGCAAGGCTCAGCGGTCGATCCTCTTAGGTTCGAGCGTCATTCTCAGTTCTCAGTTAAATGACAACCTGCGTCAGAATAGAGATACTTTTCTGAACCAATGAGTGTCTTGCTTCGGCGCCATGCCGGATAGCTAACTTTCAATGCTTTTATTCATACAACTCCATATTTTTGGGCTGTAGTTTGTCAAACATCAATGTCCTCTCCAAACAACTAATTGTTCTACTAGCGGCGACTTCCGCCATGGGTCCGGCGGCGATGCAAATTCTGTTACCCGCATTGCCGATAATTCAGGACACTTTTCAAGTCAGCAATGATATTGCTCAGCTAACCCTTAGCCTGTCTATGTTCGCCATTGCAGTAGGGACACTAGTCTATGGGCCGCTTTCGGACAAGTATGGGCGCAGACCCATAATGCTCGTAGGATTGGCAATTACATTACTGGGATCAATATTTTGTTATCTGGCGAACACGATCGAGTTGTTGATCATCGGTCGTTTCATTCAGGCTTTTGGCGGAGCTGTAGGTCTTGTGTTAGCTCGAGCGATAGTCAGGGATGTCTATGGTGCTGAAGACGCCGCACGGGTGATCGCTACACTGGTCATGGTCATGGTTGTAATACCCATGCTATCGCCTGCTCTAGGTGGAGAATTAATGGGTATATTCGGCTGGCAATCAGTTTTCATTGTAATCGCCGTACTGTGTATTGTTAGTTTCTTGTTACTAATACGCAAACTACCAGAAACACTCAAAAATCCTGTGCCCTTTGAAGGAATAGGAGCCATGATAAACACGTTTGCAAGCCTGTTTAAATCCCGCGCATTCTGCGGATATGCCTTCTGTGTAACTTTTGTATCGGTTGTATTTTTCGCGTTTATCTCTGCAGCACCGGAAATCATGGTATCAGTGCTAAATAGACCACCAACTGAATATGGCTACTATTTTGTGATGATTCCACTGGGCTTTATGTCAGGCAATTATGTAGCACGACATTTTGGTCGCAAGATCGACATAGATAGAATGATATTCTATGGCGCCAGTATCGCTATTCTGGGTATTTCTCTTGCATTTGTTTTACAGATTGCCGGTGTCAAACATCCGATTGCCTTGTTTGCACCCATAGCACTTGCTGTGTTTGGCAATGGCATTACACTGCCAAATGCTCAGGCTGCCGCGATAAATGAATTTCCGCAATACGCAGGCAGCGCGTCGGGCTTAACTGGATTCCTGCAAATGGCTGTTTCGGCAGTCGCTGCACAGAAAGTAGCTCTAATTTACAACGGCACTGTTTATCCGTTACTGATTATGATGTTTTCAGCGGCAGTGTTGTCCCTGATTTGCTTCAAGCTAGGAGTTCGACGTAGTCACTATGCAGCAGCTTAAACAACAATATCCAGCTCAGTCAACTGGCGCTCAAATTCCTCACTGTCAGTCAGGCAGCGTAAATCGAAGATCAGCTTTCCATCATGAATTCGTCCAATTACCGGCTTTGGTAACTTTCGAAACGCAAGAGCCAGGCCAATTAGCATCGCGTCGGTTTTTCCCTTTTCCGCCACTGGAGTAATTTCCAAGGCAACGCTTGGCACCATATCCAGAGGCAATGAACCGCTGCCAATCTGGCTCTGACAGGAATTTGTGACTACCGTAGCTTTGTTTTGTACAGCTGCCTGCACATTTGGCAACAATTGAGCCGCAACACCCTCGATTTCTTTCAGGGGTCGGGTTAAATCAGTCAATAGCGGTAAACGAGTACTTAATCTCCGCAAATCCCGGTATAGATTGATGACCTCTGCCAGCGCCGCAAGGGTAATCTTGTCAATGCGTAGTGCCCGCTTAAGTGGATTGGCCTTGATTTTCCTAATCAGGTCAGCCCTGCCTACAATGATCCCTGCCTGCGGGCCTCCCAACAGCTTATCGCCACTAAACGTCACGATGTCGGCGCCCATACGCAGGGATTCCTGTACTGTAGTTTCATGAGGCAGATCAAATTGTTCCAGATCTACCAAAGTGCCACTACCCAGATCTGAAACAAAGGGAAGTTCATTACTGCCAGCCAATTCGCTGAGCTCGGATTCAGACACTGAATTCACAAATCCACGGATTTCATAGTTGCTAGTATGTACTTTCATCAGCAGTGCCGTTTGCTCTGTAAGCGCAGATTCATAATCACGTAGGTGAGTTCGATTGGTAGTGCCAATTTCTTTCAAAGTACACCCGGCACTCTTCATAACATCGGGAATGCGAAATGCTCCACCAATTTCGACCAGCTCTCCTCTAGAAATCAACACTTCCTTGCCAAAAGCCAGTGAGTTAAGCACCAGCAGCACAGCTGCAGCATTGTTGTTTACTACAGTAGCAGCTTCTGCTCCAGTAATATTGCACAGATTACTTTCGATATGACTGTCCCGATCACCTCGAGTCCCAGTCTCCAGATCATATTCCAAATTGGTGGTTTGAGTTGCGGCTAACTGTATCGCAGCAATTGCTTCATGCGGCAAGCGAGCCCGACCAAGATTGGTGTGAACTACAGTCCCCGTCAGGTTTATTACGGGAACAAGCGAACTCGAAAAAGCAGCTTCTATACTAACTTGAACAGCAGAACAAAGATCATTCAGAAATCCTTCCGTCTCGACCCATTGCAAAACTGACTCATCAGCTTCGGCAATCCTGCTTCGTAGAGACTCGAGTTGAGATCTGGCTTCCAACTTCACCGATTCGTGACCCACTCGAGCTATGAGCAATCTTAATGTTTCCGACTGCAGCAGCTTGTCTACTGAGGGAAGGTTCTTGAATGCATCAGTTTTCGAATTCATAGCTTAAGGCACAAGTATTTGAGTATTATCTCTAACCGAGTTTGCAATCTACGAAAAATACGGATGTATCGCAACCAATTAGCATGCAGATTGTAGAGCAGCTTGCTTACTGCTTGGCGATAATAATACACTCTAGAATCCAGAATCCTTTGCAAACTGACCCTATGCCTAGTAAACAAAAGCTATTAGTCGCCAATAAATTTCACCGTGAGACTATCATAAAACTCGACAGTCAATTTGATACTCATCATCTATGGAAATGTTCAGTAAAAGAGAAAAGCGAACTTATCCAGATGCTACAGGGAGAATGTAAAGCAGTTGCGACCGGCTCCTGGGAGTGTGACCGAATTATCTATAATCTGAATTCACTTGAATTCATTGCCGCATTCGGTGTCGGAGTTGATGGAATTGATTTCGACGTAACTGGGAAAAGGGGGATTAAGGTTTCTAATACGCCAGGAGTGCTGGATGATGCCGTGGCAGATATCGCGATGGCTCTTATTCTTGCAACAATGCGAGGGATCGTTAAAGCAGATAAATTTGTACGTGATGGCTCATGGACACAGAGCCTATTCCCCGCCAGCCATAGCCTCGCCGGAAAAACTCTAGGAATTATAGGATTAGGAAGAATTGGGCATGCAATTGTGCATCGTGCACAGACCTTTAAACTCAATATTGCCTATCACAACAGGTCACCCAAGCCACACCCGTATAGCTACTACTCGTCAATATCAGAACTAGCGGCCAATTCCGACATTCTTCTTAATGTACTTCCGGGTGGAGATGAAACACGCGAAATCATTGGCAAAGAAGCATTCCTAAGCCTTGGATCCGATGGTATTTTCATCAATGTGGGACGTGGTAGCAGCGTTGATGAGCACGCGTTAATCGAAGCTCTCAACCAGGGAATAATTGCCGGTGCCGGGCTGGACGTCTATGCAAATGAACCGGTTGTGCCTCCTTCGCTCAAAGGATCGGAGAATGTCGTTCTTTTGCCCCACATAGGAAGCGGCACGATTGAAACAAATCGCGATATGGGCAATCTGGTTATAAAAAACCTCGAAGCCTTTTTCGGCGGAATTCCACTGGTTACAGAAGTTGCTCAATGATGCATTTTTGAGAAACGATTGACCTTCAATGTCTCTTCTGCGGAGAGAAAAATCAATTAGTTTTGTATTGTACCATTCCCCAGCAAGACTATACCAAGAGCTGTCGGATTTATTGTAGACCGACGCAGATCTTAACTGTTATTGATGATACAGTGTACGTCGTCAAAGCATATGGTGTAAGTCGTCAGATGATCTGG
>DMJN01000270.1 GCA_003451715.1 Gammaproteobacteria bacterium
AAACCAGTACAGCGGTTCGATTACAGTAGTCGGTTTTGCGCGCAGTCTGGCATCTGTTAACCAACCAGCCGAGACTAATCTTTAGAGAATGACGACAGGAAATTCAAGAGTGTCTTTTCAGCCAATGACAATGCCAATCTTCAGCCAACTGCTCGAACCGCAGGGCATCGCACCGGCTCAGGATTTTGAAGAGTCTGGCAAGCTGATTTGTGGCCACGCCCCGTCAATTGAGCTGCGCGCCAAGATCCGGTTTATCACCGGAGAACTGCTCAGCTTTAGCGTTAGTAACGATGAAGAGGTACGGCGCCTGATGAAACACTGGCGAGCCGAATTATCTCCAGAAATCGACAACGCCGACGATGATATTTTCGTTTCTGGATTCGAAGACGATGAACAACTCAAAGACCTGGCTTCGGAGGCGCCAATAATTCGCTTGGTAAATCATCTCTTCGCTCGAGCGCTGGACCTAAATGCCAGCGATATTCATTTTGAACCTAACGAATCTCATCTGGATGTGCGTTGTCGCGTTGATGGCATCATGACGAGAATCG
The DNA here is from genome assembly GCA_003451715.1 of Gammaproteobacteria bacterium. GTDB lineage: Bacteria > Pseudomonadota > Gammaproteobacteria > Pseudomonadales > Pseudohongiellaceae > UBA9145. The sequence goes on from DMJN01000270.1 coordinate 552, forward strand.
AACGTCTGCCGGTAAAGATTCATACCGCTGTTGCGTCTCGTCTAAAACTTATGGCAAGGCTCGATATCGGTGAAAAGCGATTGCCCCAGGATGGCCGCATCGATTATCAGTTTGGCAATCAACATCTGGACATGCGCGTATCGACATTGCCTGGCGTACATGGTGAGTCCGTTGTACTGAGAATTCTTGATCGAGGCGATACCTCCGTCGATTTGCAGCAGCTGGGCATGCCCAAGCACATATTGAACGACTACCAGAAAATCGTTACCCAACCACATGGAATGATCTTGATTACTGGTCCGACTGGTAGCGGGAAGACGACAACGCTCTACGCGACATTGGAAAAGATTAATAGCGAAAAACAGAAGATCATTACCGTGGAAGATCCCGTTGAATATCAATTGGAAGGAATAACCCAGATTCAGGCTAATGCCAGTATCGGCCTCAGCTTCGCTGCGGGCCTTAGATCGATTGTCAGGCAAGATCCTGACGTACTCATGGTAGGTGAGATACGTGATCACGAGACCGCTGAGATTGCTATCGAATCGGCACTCACCGGCCACCTGGTGTTTTCTACCCTGCATACAAACGATGCGGCAGGGGCCGTAACCCGATTACAGGATATGGGTGTTGAAGGATATCTGATCAGCTCCAGTTTACTGGCCATCCAGGCACAGCGCCTGGTGCGTCGCGTATGCCCCGACTGTTCCGAGACCCATGAGTTGAGCTCTGACGAAGCGACCGTGCTGGAAATCAGCCAGGAGATTTGCCCAAGCATCAAGCGGGGCTCGGGATGTGAGCGCTGCGGCAATACAGGTTATCGGGGGCGAGTTGGCTTGTATGAACTGTTGCTGATGAGTGATGCGATTCGTCATCACATTGCCACGGGAGCCGATGTGAATGTAATCAGGGAGCAAGCTATCAGCGAAGGTATGGAAACCCTGCGCCAGGATGCGTTGGCGAAATTGCAGGCCGGATTAACGACACCGGAAGAAGTAGTAAGGGTAACCAGGGCACTATGAGCGCACTCTATTTCAAATACCAGGCTTTCGATGCTGAGGGAAAGGTTCAGAATGGTCAGTTGGACGCCGAATCTGAGCGTGAGGCTATCAGGATTCTGCAGGGGAAAAATCTAACCCCTGTAAAGCTCCAGGAAACTAGACGAGCTTCGGAGCGAGGTCGCAAGAAAAGGATTTCGCACACTGACATTCTCGATTTCACCAACGGTCTATGTACGCTGGTCGATGCTCGCATTCCCATAGACAAAGCGTTACGACTGCTCGATAGTATTACTGAATCTGCTGCCATGAGAGAGCTGGTGTTAAACCTTCTTAGAGAAGTCAAAGAAGGTAAAAGTCTGGCGGAGGCAATGGAGAATCACCCCCAGGTATTTTCCAAGATGTATGTAAACATTGTTAGAGCCGGGGAAGAAGGCGGCATACTGCATGAGCTGCTACCCGATCTAGCAGAATTCCTGGAATCCAGTGCCAAGACACGGCAAGCTGTTATTTCAGCCATGATCTACCCAACGGTGTTGTTAGCAACTGGGATTATATCGGTAGTTCTACTACTGGTCTTCGTCGTGCCACAGTTCGCTGCCATGTTTGAAGATGCCGGTACTGACATTCCGCCCTCGGCTGCCTTCCTGTTATCGCTCAGCACTTTTATTCAAAGCTATGGATACTTGTTCATCGTAGCGATTGTGCTTTGCATATTTTTTTGGAAGCGGCTGGATAAGGATCCCAAGACCAAACAACAGAAGGATAGATTTCTACTCTCCATGCCACTGTTAGGTACACTGATTCTCTATAGGGAGTGTGCCATCTTCGCAAGGACCCTGGGAGCCTTGGTAGGGGCAGGCATTCCATTGATACGGTCATTGCGTGTATCCCGCGAAGTAATTAGCAACTCAGTACTCACAGGCAGGCTTTTGCAGGTAGAGGAAGATGTGCGGGGTGGGGCAGGACTGGGCATTTCACTGGAGAAGACCAATCAGTTTCCGACGCTGCTGCATCAACTGGTCGCTGTCGGGGAAGAGTCTGGAAGGACCTCGGACATACTACTGAAATCGGCAGTTACCTTCGACACTTACGTTCGTAATCAAATGTCAGCACTGGTGTCAGCGCTACAGCCTGCTCTTATTATATTTCTGGCCATCGCCGTCGGTGGCATCACAATTACTATGCTATCGGCAGTGTTCAGTATGAACGCTGTGGAGTTTTAGATAGGGAGATTATCGTGAAGTATCCAAGCGGAAAACCAATTGACCGAGGAATGCATAGCGCCCGCCTGCGCTCCCCAGCAACCAGCTGCTCGCGGCTAGTCTTACTTGGGCTACTATCATTCAGTATACCGGCATGTTCTTTGTTGGAGGCCCAGTCCAGTGACTCGGGAACCAGCACGCCTCAACCGCCACCCGCTCAGCAGGTAAACAGCGTACAGCGTGCACCTGAAAGCCAGGCTGCTATACCGGTGCTGCAGACAACTGGCTCCGCCGAGCAGCAAGCCATCATCGATGAGATTAACCGGGATGGGCAGAGAACCCCTTTTACTGGTCTAACTGAGCAGGTCCCTGAACCCGAAACTCCACTGGATGTGGACGTGGTGGAGCTTAACTACGAACAGGCCGATCTGCGATTGATTCTGGAAGAGCTGGCAGAAGCATTGGACGTCACCATGGTTATCGATCCCAGCATCGATGATCGCATCAGCATCCGTACGTCTGGAAACCGCCCCTTACAACAGGACGATATCTGGCCGTTGATAAGACTGCTCACCAGGGATGCGGGCATCCTGTTGGAAAGAGTTGGAGATGTCTATAACGCACGAAAATTGCCATCGAATCTGCCCATCGAAATCGCCACACCAGACACATTAGGCCAGGGCTCCGCCGCGCAGATACTGCAGGTTACCCCATTGACCTATGTGTCTTCAGACGCGGTGATCCAGGCAATTCAACCCATGCTGGAGCCGAACGGTGGTATCAGCCAGCTGGGTAGTAGCAATCTGCTGGTTATTTCGGCCTCAGAATTTCAACTACAAAGCGTCAACCAGCTGCTGCTATTGCTCGATGCCGACCCTTTCAGCAACCAGGGCATACATCTGTATCAGTTAAGCAATGCCAATGCCACGGAAGTCGCAACAGAACTGGCGGAAATTCTGTTATTGATCGAGGGTTCCAATCCGGCCTACCAGGTACGCGGTATAGAGCGCATAAACGCTATCCTGGTTACCGCACCAGCCACCAGGGGATTCGATGAAATTTCCCGGTGGATTCAAATACTGGATGCAGACAGTCAGGAACAAGTAGAGCAACTCTTCATGTACCGGGTTAAAAATCTGGTTGCACTGGAACTTGCGGAAACCCTGTCCACTGTCTTCGAAGAAGAAGATGAGCCATTGCTTGGCCTGGTTGATGCGGCGGGTGACGCTGGTGGGCAAGCGTCGCAGGATCCTGAAGCAATCACAGACGGGCAGCCGGCAAGCGGCGGGGATGCGGCTACACAGACCAGTACTGCCGGTGCAGACACGGCAGTCTCGGCTAACCTTACGGTGAAGATTGTCGCCGATGAGGCAACCAACAGTTTACTTATTCGCAGCAGTGCCCGGGATTATCGTCAACTGTTAACCACCATTAGTCAGCTCGATGTGGTGCCCCTACAGGTAATGGTTAACGCAGTGATCGCCCAGATAACCCTCACCGAAGACAACCGCTTTGGCGTGGACTGGAGCCGTATCGCCGACGATGCCGTACTGGATCCTATTTCCACCACTACGGAAACAGATTTTGTGCCGTCTCTCGGAGGACTGATGTTTAGCAAGGGTTTCCTGGACGGATCGGCACGGGTGGAAGCAACCCTTGAAGCCATAGCAGTAGATAACGAAGTGCGACTGCTGGCGCGCCCTTCGCTCACAGTCAGCAACAACCAGGAGGGTGAAATTCAGATCGGTGCGGAAGTGCCCGTTGAAGCGGGGCAATCCATCAGCTCAGGAGGGCTGTCCACCACAAACATTCAATATCGACCAACCGGTATCGAGCTCTATATCACTCCACAGATAAACGAAGATGGCGTGGTGAACCTGATAATTCGTCAGGTATTGTCGTCGGTAGATAGCAGCGCAGATGGCGTAAACGACAACCCTGTGTTTAACAATCAGGAAATCAGCACAACTGTCGTTGTACGAAATGGTGAAAATATCGTCTTGGGAGGATTGATTCAAACAGAAAACGAGGTGCTAAACACCGGAGTGCCTGGGCTGAATCAACTGCCGGTGGTTGGAAATCTTTTTTCCTATCAACAGGATAACGTCTTACGACGGGAGTTGTTTATTGTCCTGCGCCCGGAAATCATCAATCTCAATGCAGAGGGAGGTGTACAATACTCCGATATTCTGGATCGCTTCGAGCTCGCTTCGGAGTTGTTTGAAGACGCCGGCGTCTAGTGGAATGCTTTAAAGAAATTTATGAACTGACGCGAAACCCTCGAAATTTAAGGCATGTGCATTATGAATAGAAAAGTATTAGCAAATTTGAAGCTGGAATCGCACAGCAGGTTTTCCCAGCAGGGTTTTACACTGATCGAGATCCTGGTGGTGATGGCTATTATCGCCATGCTCGCCGTCATGGTTGCTCCGAATATATTCAATCAGCAGGCAGGCGCACAACGTGATGCAGCGCTGTCACAAATATCATCTCTGGAAGCTGCACTGGACACTTACCGGCTGGATGTCGGTGAATATCCGGATAGCCTGGCAGGTTTGATCGAGAACGATTCGGGCCGGGCGGCCTGGAACGGACCCTACCTGCGCCGGGATGTGCCCATGGATCCCTGGCAAAATGACTATGTCTATGAATCGAATGGCCGGGAATTCAGCTTGATCTCTTATGGTCCGGATGGCGAACAGGGCGGTGAAGGTGATGATGCCGACATTGGCCTTGGCCTGTAGGTATCCAATAAAGCGCCCGGTTCGCGCATACCTGGCGGCGGGATTTACCCTGCTCGAGTTGTTATTGGTGCTCACTATCATCGGCATGGCCGCTATCCTGGTGGTGCCCAATGTGGGGAATCTGGAGGCGCGCTCGTTTAGTGCTCAAACCCGTCAGGCCAGTTCTTTGCTTAATTATGCAAGACGTATCGCTGTGGTGCGGGGGCAGCCCAGCACAGCCAGTTTCTATCCAGCATCAGATGATGATCAGGAACCAGCGTTACCGCAGCGTAGCAGCGTGGGTAGCTGGCAGAGTAATGGCGCGGATATTCGCTTTCGCGACAGCACCGATCGGGAATCTGCGGTGGAGGATTTAGTGGAGATTACCTTTTACCCTGAAGGTGGGAGTACGGGGGGAACATTGCTGCTCGCTCTGGGAGCGCAGCAAGTTAGTATCAATATCGATCCGTTCACCGGCCGAGTGGAAACGGAATATGTCGAAGAGTAATTCATTCCTATCATGTAAGAGAAACGCCAATTCGGGATTCACCCTATTGGAAGTTATTGTCGCTCTGGCAATCACCGGCTTTGTGCTTGGCTCGCTATTTTCCCTGGTGGGAGGCAGCAAGCAATTGGGTTGGAAATCCCAGGAAAGTCTGCACCGGGCAACCCGAACTCGTGCCGCAATCAATTTCGCGCTGCTTGAAAACGAGTACCGCAATGTCGAGGAAATTCTGCAAGATAGCACTTACGAAAATGTGCCCCAGGACATCCTCGAAGAGCCGGAGCGCAAGACCCAGCCCAGTGTCTACACATTGCAAGCTTTTGAAATCGTCAACCGGGACAGCGATGAAATAATTCCCGGGAGTCGCTGGATTCAATTGGAGCTACCGCAATAAGTTGCTCGCGAATCATGAAGAGAACAAGTTCACAGTTAGGATTTACATTAATCGAAGTCATTCTGGCCCTGGTGTTGACTGCTATGCTGTTGGGGCTTCTCAGTACCGGTGTGTTCATTGTAGCGGATGACTGGAATAGAAACGCCGATGTGCTCGATGAGAGCCTGGATGAGGCGCTGGCTATTCTGCAAATAGATCGCGCCTTGCATGGCGCGTTTCCCCATAGCTTCACCAATGAGGATACTCTGTCACGACAGCTCTATTTCACAGGAGAAGACGATTATCTGAGCTGGGTCTCAGCGGTGTCTCCACAACGAACCGCAGGCCTTACTGCCTGGGAATTGTACTCTGTCGACGATGAAGGCGTTTACCTTACCATGGTGCCAGCCTACAGCGATAATCCCGCAGATCGCCTGCTGGAAGTCGAGCCTCTGTTGCTGTTTCCACACTACACCGCTGAGTTCAGTTATCTCTATCAGGACCTGGATGAGTCCAAAGTGTGGACTGATGAATGGGAGGGGCAGGAATTATTAAACTTGCCGCTGGCAGTCCATATTCACTTCATACCCATTACCGACGACAAGCAGGAGCTGGAGATTCTTGCCCGTGTCAGGAACAACGAACATCGAAGCATTAGACCCAATGTAGCAGCTCAGGCTGGCTTATGAAGCGGCAAAAAGGCACAGTTATAATTATTGTTCTATGGACTTCCGTGCTGTTAACAGTGCTTGTTACTGCTATGGCCAGCAAAGTTAGATTATCCGCACAGACTGCAATTCACAATTCCGAAGCCAGCAGCCAATGGGCCGAGTTAATGGGCGCCGTGAGCCATGCGGAGATGGAGTTAATGATGGAACGCATGCCGCGCCCGGTTGGAGAAGCGCTGGAGGAAACTGATGAGGGTGAGCTAAGGACGCCGGCCTACCGGTTCAATGGCCAGGAGCTGACACTCAATTACGCGACTTCCGAAGAATTGGTAGTACGCATTTATGATCATGCCGGCAAGATTAATCTGAATCGTATACCGCGGCGTAACATGCAGCTCATAATCGAAAAGCGGTTGGGAGGCCTCGATGCGGATCCTGAACAAGTTCAGGATCTATTAGCAGCCTGGATAGACTGGACTGACCTCAATGATCTGGAAGGCTTGAATGGCGCAGAGAAGGACTATTATGAAGACCTGGAACAGGGCTATGTACCACGCAACAATCCAGAGCTGGACACAGTTGATGAAATACTCCATATCCGGGGTTTTGCCGAGCTATTTGAAGGAGTAAACCTTGACGCTGCGTTTACTATTTATGGCAACACGCGGACTGTAAATTTAAACCTGGCGACCCGCGAGGCGATGGAATTGTTGCCTGGGCTCAATGAGGAATTGATTGAAAATATCATTGCCTATCGAGAGAGAGAAGATATTCAAAACCGCGCGGAGATCGCCGAAATCGTGCCTTTTGAAAATCTTCAGGAACTGTCTAACTGGGTTGCAAACAACACTTCGAATATCTATTCTCTGTTCGCCTACCCCAAAACAGAGATGGATGAGCAGGAACTCGAAGCGCTGTTAGAGATCGATGAACTCATCAACCCGGATCCAGTAACGCAGGCCTATTCCGAAATCATCGAAGTGCGTAGTTACAATAATTTACCCACCGTGTACAAGATAGATCCCTACGGTCGCTTGCCCGACACCGCCCCGGCCCGAGCCCTGGAAGAAGATCTCCTGTTTGAGTTGTGATCTATGGGGGTCAGGGACGCTTGATTTTCTTTTAGAAGCCAGAAGGATTCGAAGCCAAAACAAAATCAAGCGTCCCTGACCCCATTGATCCCTGCGATTGAGCCTAGCAGCAGAGCACGACTGACTCCCGCAGAGTGGCTAACTACTCGTTCAGAGGATCCCTAGCTCTTATGCACAGACCAACTTGAGGGCATGATTATCGAACCCACGCCCTTGTTATTTTCTACATGCAACTGTTTGCTGAACTTGGTCTCATACCATAACAAGCCGCTCTTGTCGGCAAGACCGCCCAATACATAGAAGTCCCCGACTCTCATGGCGAGATTGCTGATGATAAGCGATACCGTGAAAATATCTCCCTTGTCGAAGGGCCCCTTATCGATATCATCAATATCTGTGCTGAGAAATGAAGCTACCGGTTCCTCGGCTGATTTCATGAAGGCAAAACCGAAGTTCCCTTCTATCCCGTCCACCAAAACTTCTACTTCCATTTCCAGATGAACGTCTGTCAATGGCGTTAGAGCCTTGAGTTCCTCACCCTCGGGAGATTTCACTGAGAGGGAATTGATTCGCCAATCCTGAACTTTGGTTTCCGTAGCGCTATCGGTAGCGGTCTCTTCCTTGGGCAAGTCCTCGCTGATGCTGTGATAGACCTTCTTACTGTTACAGAAGTCCTCATAATGGCCCGCGACTTTATCGCTGTCACCAATTTCCCTGATCTGGCCCTTGTCCAGCCAGATGGCGGTATCGCAAAGTTCCTGCACATGAAACATGGAGTGACTGCAAAACACCATAGTCTTCTGCTGTTCGATAAAGTCATTCATGCGCTGTACGCATTTCTTTTGAAAAGCCAGGTCACCTACCGA
>DMJN01000317.1 GCA_003451715.1 Gammaproteobacteria bacterium
GCTGGGCTCTTATGCTCCCAAGACAGAGAAGCTCACAAAGAAGGAGGTTCCCACATGTTCTTTTCCAGATATATCAATTCTCTACTCGTTCTGGCTTCCATTACTTTCCTGCTGGCTCAGCCAGCCTCCGCTCAACAGGATTTCAGCAATGTTGAGATAATCCCTCACCATGTAGCTGGTACTTTCTATTATCTGCAAGGAGCCGGTGGAAATATCGGACTCTCCATTGGCGAAGACGGAGTGGTCATGATCGATGACCAGTTCGCACCGCTTACGGATAAAATCCTGGCCGCGATACGCAGCCTTAACGATGGAGAGATCCGCTTCGTGATCAATACTCACGTACACGGTGACCACACCGGCGGTAACGAAAACCTTGGCAGGATGGGAATCCTGATTCTAGCTCGAGACGAGGTGCGAGTTCGATTGAGTGAACAGCAACCCGAAGCTGCACTCCCCGTGCTGACCTACAGCGATGCCATCACCATCCACCTTAATGGGGAAGAGGTGTATGCTTTTCCTGTCCCGCCGGCTCACACGGACGGTGATACCTTCATCCACTTCAAGGATTCCGATGTGATTCATGCCGGTGACGTGTTCCGCACCACTGCCTTTCCCGTCATAGACACCAATAATGGTGGTTCGCTGGAAGGCACTTTAGCCGCACTAGCGATGTTGGTTGGCACTGCTGGGCCGAATACCCAGATTGTTCCCGGCCATGGTGAAGTGTCTTCCCGCATGGATGTTATGGGATTTCGCGATATGGTAATCGATGTCAAAAACAAGGTGGCTCCCATGGTCGAACGAGGCATGAGCTATGACCAGGTTGCCGCCGCCAATCCAACTGCTGCGTATAATGATCGTTATGGCGATCCGGAAAGATTTCTGCGAGCGGTGTACTCAGAGCTGGGCGGTGAAGAGTAAAGCCTGATGCACCTGGTTGAAACATTGGTTATGCTGGGCTTAACTACCTGGAGTCATACAAGTCTACAGGCCTCGCAATTGAACGATGGGGACACGAGGAGAACTGGGTTTCGAAACCCTTTGGTACGTCGTAACTAACATAGATTTCAATAAACAGAGGATGCACATTCTTGCGCCATAAGCCTATGAAGAAATTTCGATACCTGATACCTGCAATGGCTTTTCTGGCTCTGCCATTTGCCAATGTGTTTGCGGCAGAGGGACTTTCGCAGCAACAACTCCTGGCCAGTTTCTGGTCCCCGGCCAGCGATGACGAAAGGCTGGCCACAGCCTCGCAACTAATGGAAAGCTCAGGTGATGTGGCTGCCTTGTATCAATGGCTGAAAACGGGACCCAATTTCTCAGCCGACGTGCCGAAGGGCCAGCAGGAGAGTGTGCGTGTTGCTGAGGATGGTACCCGCTTCCCCTTTGTCTACCTGATACCGGAATCCTACGATCCTGAGCAGCCCTACCCGGTCGAATTCATTCTGCATGGGGGAGTCAGTCGACCCGAATGGGAACCCGGTGGTGGTTGGTGGCGCCGGGGGTTTGGGTCGTTAATGCAGGAAGATCGAATCGTGGTGGTACCGGCGTCATGGAATGAGGCGTTCTGGTGGCATGAAAATCAGGCCGAAAATCTGCCGGCAATTCTGAGAATTCTGAAACAGAGCTATAACATCGATGAAAATCGGGTCACGTTGACAGGTATATCCGACGGTGGGACAGGAGCGTATTTTTTTGCATTCAAGCAGTCCACGGAATGGGCGGCCTTCTTTCCTTATATAGGTCACCCCGGCGTGCTGCGTAATGGCCGGAGCGGCGGAGGCTATCGGCTCTACTTTGAGAACCTGATGGCCAAACCCTTGTATATCGTCAATGGGGAAGTCGACCGCCTCTATCCGGCCTCATCGCTTGAACCGTTTATTCAGGTACTGAGAGAGGCCGAGATTCAACATATATTCAAAATTATCGAAGATGGTGGACACAATACTCGCTGGCTCCCCGACGAAACGCCGCTGATAGAACAATTCAAGGAAGCGAACCCCAGAGATCCATTTCCTGATCACATTCGCTGGGTGGCAGACCGAACCGATCGCTTCAATCGCAACCAGTGGATTCGTGTCGATGAACTGTCAGGCGAACAAGGATTGCTGGAGGTAAGACGGGAAGGCAATAACTTTGTAGTAACGGCACGTGGTGTCTCTGAATTTACGCTGTTATTGAATCCGGAAGAGGTGAATTTGGGCCGGCCACTGCTGGTAAATGTTAACGGTACAACGGTGCACGTGGATAGTGTTAGTGAAAACAAAGAAACACTATTAAAGTGGGCTCAGCAGGATCTTGATAGAACCATGTTGTTCACAGCCGAACTTTCGCTGCAGGTTCCCGACTAGCATATTGGCAGACTCGACCAGTTGTGCATCTAGTCTGCCTGCAGCTGCTAATCTCAACAACGGCTGTAGTTAGAGGATTGTCACAACAATAGAAGAATAGGAAATGTACTATTTGAATTGTGGAGGTAGGCTGTTTTGAGTAGGAAAATACGTCGCAAGATCGATACCATGCTCGCTGGTCTAGGCATCGCATTTGTTTTTACTGCAGTTCTACTGGGAGCTTCGATCGGCATTTATATACAGATGCCAATGGCTCTATTTGGTGTCTTATTGATGGAAGCAGGCGTATGGGGACTTGCTCAGAAAATTCTGCCGAGCGATCGGCACTATTCAAGACTGCGTGAAGAAGGAAATCACATGCTCGATTTAGTACGTGATCTGAATGCAGCAGCAATCGCCAAGGACCTGGGCAACGAAGATGCCAAGCGTTTTCAGGCGACTCTCGAGAAGATGCATGAGTCGGTAGTGACCATGTCCGAGCTGGCGGCACTCGAAGATGGCGCGAAACTACCGGCGACAGACGACCAATCGGACTCCAACATTTAACAGCACTCTCACATCAATTCACGCCCTATAGGCACGAGCCCCTCGACCAGGACGACAATAAACGATTGTTCCCAAAACCGGGAGCCAGGAACTATCTCACAATGGCTGATAAGGAAAAAATTGGAAATCTACAAGTAGCAACAGAGCTGGTGAGTTTTGTAAACGATGAATTGTTGCCGAAGCTAAAACTAGACCAGAATTCTTTCTGGTCCGGGTTTGAATCTATAATCACTGACTTCACACCGAGAAATACTGAGCTGTTAAAAATCAGGGATGATCTTCAGGCACAGATAGATGAATGGCATCTGAGCAATAGAGATTCCTTGTTCGATCGCGATGCATATAAAAATTTTCTCATAGACATCGGCTACCTTTTACAAGAGGGAGAACCCTTCAACGTTGAGACCGCCGATGTGGACTCGGAAATCTCGACACAGGCTGGACCGCAGCTGGCTGTTCCGGTCAAAAATGCCCGCTTTGCCCTCAACGCTGCGAACGCCCGCTGGGGTAGTCTGTACGATGCACTGTACGGTACCGATGTGATTGCTGAGACAGACGGTGCGGGACGTGTGGGGGGCTATAACCCAGTACGGGGAGATCGGGTTATTGAATTCGCGAAGCAGTTTCTCGACAGTAGCTGCCCGTTACAGAATGGCCGGCACAGTGAAGCCAGCGGATATCGCATCGAAGATGGAGAGCTTAAAGTTCAGTGTGGCGATGCAGTTAGTGGCCTGCGTAACGACGTGCAGTTTAGGGGCTGCCAGGGTAGCCCTCACTCACCCACTGCCGTGCTGTTGAAAAACCATGATTTGCATATTGAGATTCAGATAGATCGTGAATCTGATATCGGCCGGGGTGATAGTGCCGGCGTGAAAGATATCATGCTTGAGGCGGCAATAACCACAATTCAGGATTGTGAGGATTCGGTCGCCGCCGTCGATGCAGAAGACAAGGTCGAGGTCTACAGGAACTGGCTTGGGCTGAACACGGGAGACCTGCAAGAGACTTTTGTGAAGGGTGGTGGAGAAATGACCCGGGTTCTCAATGAAGATCGAGAATTCACGGCACCCGATGGAAGTAAGTTTCAACTACATGGCCGCAGTCTGTTACTGGTACGTAATGTCGGCCATCTGATGCGCAACTGTGCAATCATC
>DMJN01000138.1 GCA_003451715.1 Gammaproteobacteria bacterium
CCAGGCATCGACGCCACTTAGTTTGCGGCGCAGGGGAGCCACCTTGCGGATCTCGCAGCATTGTTCATGACCGTCATCATAAAAGCTGTACAAGCCTTTGCTTTTGATAAATATTTCAAGTTGCTCAGAATCAGGATAAAGCATCTCTATGGGCAGGTCATAGTGGCTTCGAATGCGCTCTATAAAACGATAGGTCTGGGGGTGCAGGCGGCCCGTATCCAGGGTAAAAACCTGCAGTGGTAGAGCCAGTTTACTGGCCAATTCGATCAGCAGTACATCTTCGGCACCGCTGAAGGAGATGAGTGCGCCCGGCAGGCGCTCGAAGACTTGCTTGAGTATTTCCTTGGGCTGAAGATCCTGGAAGCTGTCATTAAGCTCCCCGATTGCTTTACTGCTTAGCATGAAATTTCCTGTGAACTGAGTTCTTGCGCTGGGTGTTCCATGGACCCAGGCACATTCTCGGTTATTTGATTCGGTGGGTAAAGCCACTGCCTGGGAATCAGCAGCCCCAACCGTGAAACCAGGAGATTGATGTTCCACGTGAAAAAGCTAATGATATTAACGACTTAGACTGTCTAAAAGGGGCCTTTATACAAGATATAGTTGATGAATGACAAAGTGTTGCTATATCTAGTAGAACCATTTCAAACAGGCGATGGATTTCCTGTTCCGACACGGGCGTATCTGCTAGATTGTCACGCTTTTAGCAGCCCTTTTTTAAATCAAGGAGTCGTATCCATCATGGAAATTGCCTGTCTGGACCTCGAAGGCGTACTGATACCGGAAATATGGATCGGCTTCGCAGATAAAACCGGAATCGAAGAACTCAGAGCTACCACGCGTGATATTCCAGATTATGATGTGCTGATGCGGCAGCGTCTGGGTCTGTTAAAGGAACACCAGTTGGGTCTGCCGGATATACAGGAAGTTATCGCCTCGATGGCTCCAATGGAGGGAGCGAAGGAGTTCATAGGTTGGTTGAAAGAACGTTTTCAAGTTGTGATTCTGTCAGATACTTTCTATGAGTTCTCTCACCCGTTAATGCGCCAGTTGGATTTCCCCACATTGTTCTGCCATCGCCTTATCGCGGATGAGAGCGGGGCGATCGTGGACTACAAGCTGCGCCAGCAGGATCCAAAGCGACAATGTGTGAAAGCCTTCCATAGCTTGAATTTTCGGGTCATTGCCAGCGGTGACTCCTATAACGACACCACCATGCTGGCCGAGGCGGATGTGGGCATCTTGTTCAAGGCGCCTGTTAAGGTCATCGAGGAGTTTCCGCAGTTCCCGGCCGTGGAGTCCTACGACGAACTCAAACAGCAATTTTGCCAGGCTAGTAATCGGGAATTATCCATATAGAAAACATTAATTATATAGTATATCCATTTGATAAATAAGAGTATTTAAAATGTGATATACAACACAGTTCGAAGTCTGGCGGATTTGGAACTGTCTGCAACCCCCGGTGCGTGGGCTATGTTGGATCCTCGCTGACAAGACTGCCCTGGTTCAAGAGCTCGAGTACCAGGCGCTGCCCTTCAGTACCCATCTTTTCAATACAAAATATTCCGTTATTTAAAGGAGTTGCTGCACAAATCTCAACCACAAGGTCAATTAATTGATGAGATAAGTTGAATACTTCACCATCGGCAAACAGCAGTACTTCCCCTGCATCGGCCCTATCCAGGAATGCGAAGCGAGAACCGGTACTGCGCTGAATGCTCTTGCCATTTTCGAACAGCACGGCCAGGTCAGTCCGCTGCAACGGGCTCGCCAAGGGCAGTATAAATTCCGGATACTTGGGATGTGTAACATGGCAACCGAACCAGATGGCGAATGATGTGGGCTGCTTGAACGTGTTCGATACCAGTTCAAAGGCACTCTGAAGACTGAGCGGATCTATCTCCCCGGCATAGGCTGGTAGAGCAGGGGCGGGATCGCGGAAGCGACAGTCTGAATTCGTTGCCGCTATCAGGTGGCCCCCAAACCCAGCCAACATCTCCGCCAGTGAAGGGGCGCGAAAGCCTATGGAATAGCTCAGACCTGCTGCGCTGGCCGATCCCCAATGCGCATAGCGCGGCGGGAGGTACAGGACATCGCCGGGGTTCAGGACATATTCCGCAGTCGCCGCGAATGAATCCAGCAGCGCCAAACCGGATTGATCGCGAATAGGAGTCTCGGCGTCACACAACTGACCCACCCGCCACGTGCGCTGACCGCTACCCTGCAACAGAAACACATCGTAGTAGTCGAAGTGGGGACCAACACCCCCGACAGGAGTAGCATAAGAAACCATTACATCGTCGATACGCCAATTTGGAATGAAATCGAACTGGTTTTTCAGACCAGCTACACCTGAATCCCACAGATCAACAGCCTGCACCAGCAGTGTCCAGTCAGACTCTGGCAGTTTATGGAAGCGTTGTTCAGGAAATGGGCCATGCTCTAATTGCCACTGGGAATTGGCTTTGCTGGTCACCAGCCGGCTTTCCACTGCTTCCTCGCAGGCGAGCCCGGCGAGTTCCTCAGCGCTTAGTGGATTGACAAAGTCAGGCAAGAATCCCGGCAAGAGTACTGGTGTCTGCTGCCAGTTCTGCTGCAGGAATTGTTGTGGGTCAAACGCGGAGTTGCGCTTAAATCCGGTCAAATATCGCCTGCCTGTTCAACGGCGTTTCCAAGGTAGCTTCTCGGGGTGAGTTCCAGCAGTTGCTGCCGTGCTGATTCGGGTATATCCAGCGCATTGACGAAATCCTGTATGGCGACCTGGCTGATACCCTTACCGCGGGTGAGTTCCTTCAATTTCTCGTAAGCCTGCTCTACACCGTAGCGGCGCATCACGGTCTGAATAGGCTCGGCGAGAATTTCCCAACAGCTATCGATATCTTCATCAATTGCCGCAGGATTCAGTTCTAACTTATTGAGTCCTTTGACAGTAGAGCGATAGGCTATCAGGCCGTACGCGAAACCGACACCGATGTTTCTGATCACTGTTGAATCGGTGAGGTCACGTTGCCAGCGTGAGATAGGCAACTTCGCCGCCAGATGGTTCAGCACGGTATTGGCCATGCCCAGATTGCCTTCAGAATTCTCGAAATCGATGGGATTGACCTTATGGGGCATGGTTGAAGAACCAATCTCTCCCGGTACTGCCTTCTGTTTGAAGTAGGCAAGGGATATATAAGCCCAAATATCCCTATCAAAATCAATAAGTACCGTGTTGAACCTGGCAATGTTGTTGAGCAGCTCCGCCAGATAGTCATGGGGTTCAATCTGGGTTGTGAAAGGATTCCAACCGAGCTCCAGGCTGTCCACGAATTCATGGGCAAGTTTGTGCCAATCGATTTCAGGGTAGGCGGCCAGGTGAGCGTTGTAATTGCCCACGGCTCCATTGATTTTACCCAGTATCTGTGTGGCTTCGATCTGACTCTGCTGCCGCCGTAGTCGGTAGCACACATTCGCCAGTTCCTTACCGACGGTGGTTGGCGAGGCCGGTTGGCCATGGGTACGGGATAACAGCGGTTGCTCTGCGTAGTCTCGTGCCAGGCCGGCCAGCATATCAATCAAATCCTGCATGGCCGGAATGAGTACCTTGTCACGCCCCTCCTTGACCATCAATGCATAGGCCAGGTTATTAATATCTTCGGAAGTGCAGGCGAAATGCACGAACTCCAACTGATTCTTCAGTCCCGTACAATCTTCAAGTTCTTCTTTAATAAAATACTCTACCGCCTTCACATCATGGTTGGTTGTAGATTCTATTTCCTTAATACGTTGAGCATCGATCGGTTCGAATTGTTCGTACAAGGCCTGCAGCCTGTCCTGGTCACTGGCAGCAATGGCGTCGAGTTCTGTTATTTGAGGATGGGCCGCGAGTTGTAACAACCACTTCACTTCCACCATCACGCGGTAGCGCATGAGGGCAAACTCGCTGAAATAGGGCGCTAATTCATTGCATTGACTGCTGTAACGGCCATCCAATGGTGAAATTGCCAACAAAGCGCTGGATTTAGAATCTGGCATATTGATTTCCTAGACAGGCGCGATCAGCTTGCGTCTGATATCACCTGCAGTTGCGTATATTCTTTGCCGATAAAAAAGCAGTCGCCAACGGCGTCCACCGAGTTGGTACCACAGTACTGCCGATCGGATACCGGCCAGCAAGACACTACGGACCCTGTTAGCGACATTTTCATTCTTGAGGTTTTCAACCCTGCCCTGTACGTGAATACGATAGGACAGGGTGCTGATTGTATCTCGATAAAGCGACGCTAGCTGCTGAAAAATTTCATCCTGCTGGTAAAGTTCATCGCTGTCGGTTTCCCCAAGGGCGGCACTATCGACTTCCCGTAATGGCTGGATGTGTTGCAATCGCTCGCCTAATGATTTTTCCATGGCGTCGTTTCTCGCCAGGCGGTTACGCAGCGACAACATACCGAGGGTGTAACGAATCAATTCGGCATTTTCCCGTAATTTACTATTAGAGAATATGTCCTGCAGCGACCGCAATCCGAGGCTTAAATCTGCTACGCTCGGATAGACTTCCTCGAAAGAGTCAGGATTAAGCACCAGTAAAGGGTTAATACAAGCGATCAGTTCTAACTGGGGCGCACTACCCCTGAGCGCCAGCTTATGGGCTAATGCGGCACATTGAGCGACTGCAGCCAAGGCGATAATCTGGTATTCCCAACGGCTGAAATTATCTGATGTACTGTTCAATAATAGCCCCTCCGAGGCAGTGCTGATCCTGATAAAAGACGATGTATTGCCCCGGTGTCACTGCGCGTTGCGGCTCGTCAAAGCTCACCGCCACCTGCCCGTCGGGCATCTGAGTAACCGTACATGATTGGTCGGATTGGCGGTAGCGAATTTTAGCTCCGCAACTCAACGGAAGCTGTGGTGAATCAATATTAATCCAGCGCGGCGCTGCCGCTACCAATTGACTGGAAAAGAGATCGCGGTTCTCGTTTCCCTGGCCAACTATCAGTACGTTTCGGTCGAGATCTTTCGCCACTACATACCAGGCAGCTTCGGCGCGATCTTGAACACCACCAATGCCGAGACCCTGGCGTTGCCCATAGGTGTAATACATCAGACCGGCATGTCTACCCAGGGTTTCGCCGTCATTACTCTCAATCTCGCCGGGTTGTGCCGGTAGATACCGCTCCAGAAAATCTTTAAATTTTCGTTCGCCGATAAAACAGATTCCGGTGCTATCCTTCTTGTCATGTGTGGTCAAGTGCAGGCCTGCTGCAATTTGTCTTACCTCACTTTTGTCCAATTCTCCTACCGGAAACAAAGTGTTATGCAAACAAGTTTCATTAACTTCGCAAAGAAAGTAACTCTGATCCTTGTTGTCGTCCCTGCCTTTCAATAAATGCGTGGCCGAGCCGGTCTCCTGTTTGCGAACGTAATGCCCAGTCGCAATAAAGTCTGCCCCTAAATTCTGGGCGTATTCCAGGAAGGCCTTGAATTTGATCTCTCGATTACACAGCACATCCGGATTTGGAGTTCTACCGGATTTGTATTCGCTTAGAAAATGTTCAAATACCCTGTCCCAGTACTCGGTGGCAAAGTTGACAGTTCGTAGGTCGATCCCAAGGGAGTCACAAACCGATTGCGCATCCATCAAGTCTGTCATCGCCGTACAGTATTCGGTGCCATCATTCTCTTCCCAGTTTCGCATGAACAAGCCTTCCACCTGGTAGCCCTGTTGTTGCAGTAAATGGGCGGCTACTGAGGAATCGACTCCGCCAGACATGCCTACAATGACGCGAGTGGATGCAGGATCGTGCTGTGGAGGGTGATTATTCATTGGGGCCAGTCTTTAATAAGATCCAGAGGATAGGTGATGCCTTGCTCATGATCGGTCAACACTTCCAACACCATGGGGTTGCGCAGGTCTGCCTCGAGAGCCTTCACTTCATCGAGCCGCATCCAGACTGCTTCCAGAATTGCTGAGTCGAGTTCGCGTTCAGGCTCCCTGCGAACGGGATCGGCGATGAAACAGTGGCGTACATAACAGACTCCATTATGTGACGATGTGTGTTGGTAAACACCTAGAAATGCTGTGGCCCTGACTCGCCAGCCAGTTTCCTCGAGAGTTTCCCGTTCGGCAGCAGCTACCAGGGATTCGCCCAGTTCAAGATGACCCGCCGGCTGATTATAGACTTCTCGCCCATCGGCAATTTCTTTCACCATTAGAAACCGCCCGGCCTGTTGAACGACCGAGGCGACTGTAATGTGGGGTGCTTCATGCATAGTTTGGCAAACCTTAAAAATCCGCAATGCTATACTCTAAAAGCTCATCTGATCAATGTCCTATCTTCTATTACTAGGAACCCTCTTTAGCTTCACCGTCTAACAGGGGATAATGCCAGCCTAGGAATCAATGCCATGAGTGAATTAAGCCACATCGATAGCCAGGGCAATGCCCAAATGGTTGACGTAGGTGACAAGCCTTCCAGTCAACGAATTGCCATCGCCCGGGGACAGGTCAAAATGGCTGCCGACACCCTGCGACTGATAGCCAGCGGTGAGCACAAGAAGGGTGACGTGTTGAGCGTGGCGAAGCTTGCCGGCATACAGGCTGCCAAGCAGTGCTCCCAACTGATTCCGCTCTGCCATCCATTGATGCTGTCCTCGGTGGATGTGGATTTGCAACTCGACGAACAGGATTCCCTGGTTACAATTTCAGCACGTTGCAAAGTAAACGGCCCAACGGGTGTGGAGATGGAGGCGCTCACTGCCGTCTCTGTAGCTGCATTGACCATCTATGACATGTGCAAGGCG
Source organism: Gammaproteobacteria bacterium (assembly GCA_003451715.1). Classification (GTDB taxonomy): domain Bacteria; phylum Pseudomonadota; class Gammaproteobacteria; order Pseudomonadales; family Pseudohongiellaceae; genus UBA9145. The sequence goes on from DMJN01000138.1 coordinate 6,790, forward strand.
GTGGACAAGGACATGCTTATCGAAGGCATTTGCCTGGTGGAGAAATCCGGAGGACGAAGTGGTCATTATCAGCGTCAGGACCAGGCATAAGCCGGCGGCTGGGCTATTCATTTACTATGCTAACAATTCATTACTTCGCCAGTATTCGTGAGGCGCTTGATACAGACAGCGAGCAGCTGGCGCTACCGGAGTCGGTATCGAGTATCGACGACCTGATTGTGTATCTCGGTACAAACAACCCGGCATTCCAATCCTTATCCGGCGCAGAGAACAAAATGTTAATCGCGGTAAATCAAACAGTTGTAGATAAGAGCTACAGGCTATCCGAAAATGATGAAGTCGCATTCTTTCCACCCATGACTGGTGGCTAGCAGATGATTTCCATCCAAACCGAAGATTTTGATCCAGCTGAAGAGTACAGCCGTCTCAAAGCGACGGCGGCCGATGCCGGTGCTATTGTAATCTTCACCGGTCTTGTGCGAGAAGATCACGATCATCAGGATGCAGACGGCAGTCCCGTCAAATCACTGTATCTCGAGCACTATGCGGGTATGACCGAGAAGAGCCTGCAAAGCATTGTCGATGAAGCCCACACCAGATGGCGTTTGTTAGCAACGAGAGTCATTCATCGTGTTGGAGAACTCAAGCCGTCGGATCAGATCGTGCTGGTGGGTAGTGCCAGCGCACATCGACAGGATGCATTCGAGGCAGCGCAGTTTATTATGGATTTCCTGAAAAGCAAGGCGCCGTTCTGGAAAAAACAGACAACTGAGCAGGGTAGCGACTGGGTAGAGAGTAGGGATTCAGACGCCGAAGCCATCGAACGCTGGCAGAAATCCGTGGGTGATTAGAGCTTAATCCCCTGTCTGCTTAGAAGACCTCCTCAGACCGCCACTGTCCCGGTTCCAGGCTAGCTAACTGCCAGTGACCAATACTGATCCTCACCAGCCGTAATGTTGGAAAGCCTACGGCAGCCGTCATGCGTCGAACCTGGCGGTTCCTGCCTTCATGAATCGTCAGCTCTATCCAACTGGTGGCTATGTTTTGTCTTTTTCGGATCGGTGGATCACGTTGCCAGAGTTGTGGTGCATCGACTGGCTGAACTGCGGCAGGCCCAGTGATCCCGTCTCTCAATTCGACGCCTTTGGATAGCTGAAAAATTGCAGTATCGCTAATCTCGCCCTCTACCTGAGCGAGGTAGGTCTTGGCCGTTTTGAATTTGGGATCGGCAATCTGCTGTTGCAACTTTCCATCATCGGTAAGCAGCAGCAGGCCTTCGGAGTCTTTGTCAAGCCGGCCGGCGGCATAGAATCCTTTGCAATCGATGTATTGAGCGAGAGTGCGCTGTCCGGATTCGCCAGTGAACTGGGAGAGCACACCGAATGGTTTGTTAAAGAGTAGTAGCTGCGACATCTGAAATGGCTAAGCTAAAGTGAGGCAAGGAAAATCTGGGCCGAGTAAAACCCTCACAGGCTTATGAATAGGATTATCCAATGATGTGGTGTCTTAGCGCGGCAAGGCTCTGACTATCTCAGTCAATCAGGCCTAATTAGTATTAGCAGCAGTTTCTCCGCTGGCCGATTCCTCGGCATGCTCTTCTGCTGGTGATTCTTCTGGGGCCAATTCTTCCGCTGGCTGTTCTTCGGCGGGTGATTCTTCCGCTTGCTGTTCTTCGGCGGGTGACTCTTCCGCTAGCTGTTCTTCGGCGGGTGCCTCTTCCGCTGACTGTTCTTCGGCGCTTGACTCTTCCGCTGGCTGCTCTTCTGCGGAGTCTTCTTCCGGTTTGGCAGCAGCTGAGAGTAGCGTGATGTTGGCCGCGTGAAGCCCTTTAGGGCCCTCGATAGTGTCGAAGGAAACCAATTGACCCGCTTTAAGGGTTTTATACCCTTCCATGCCTATCGCAGAGTAATGAGCGAATAAATCATCGCCTCCGTCGTCAGGCAAAATAAAGCCAAATCCTTTAGCGTTATTGAACCATTTAACTTGCCCGGTACTCATCGTAAAACTCCGTACTTCTTCTTATTTTGTAAGCATTTTGCTCAGTTATTATTAGGTGGCTGTTTGACCACAAAGGATGCTATACACCATAGCAACTGCAATGTCAAAGCCCCCTACCGATCCCCCAACTCCGCTGGTCTGCTGTAAGCGATTGAATTTCGCTGAATTAGTCCCAATAAGTGCTAGAATTGGAAGAGCCTTACCAAAACGGGAGGGAATGACAAAAACCTTTTCACAGAGCTGGTTCTGGCGCAAAATATTCGAAATAAGCTAGAGACTGAGCAGCCTATTTGAGCTTGTCATGAGTACTTACAAGAAACTGTTATCCGAGTTCCAGATGAGCAAGCTCCCCATGCGCCCGCGCAACTCGCAGGATGATGGGGATAATGAACATGATGCCGGGTTCGCAACCACAACAGAAAAACCTAAGCTTAAACGGCCGCCACTGTACAAGGTTATTCTGATTAATGACGACTACACCCCGATGGATTTTGTAGTCGATATACTACGCTCATTCTTTAATATGAATGTGGAGAAGGCGACCCAGATCATGCTGAAGGTACACACAGAAGGAAAAGGTGTTTGTGGTGTGTATAGCAAAGATGTTGCAGAAACCAAGGCTAATCAGGTAAACGACTATTCCCGGGAATGTGAGCAACCTCTTTTATGTTCCGTTGAGGTAGATCGATAAATCTGGCTATCCATTGACCGATAATCACTGACATCACATGTTAAGCAAAGACTTAGAAGTAACACTCAATCTCGCGTTTAAGGGTGCGCGTAAAAAGCATCATGAATTCATGACGGTAGAACACTTATTGCTAGCGTTACTTGACAATGAAGTAGCATCCAGCGTGCTATTGGCCTGCGAATGCGACCTGAGCCGGCTGCGCGGCGAGCTGGTGGATTTTGTCGATGCAACTACACCCCTGATTCCTGAATCTGAAGAGACTCGCGAAACCCAACCTACATTGGGATTCCAGCGCGTGTTACAGCGCGCGGTATTTCATGTGCAGTCTTCTGGCAAGCGCGAAGTTACCGGTGCAAATGTATTGGTAGCCATATTCAGTGAACAGGAGAGTCAGGCCGTCTATTTTCTCAAGCAGCAAGGTGTGGCGCGCATCGATGTGGTGAATTTCATTACCCACGGTATCTCAAAAATACCCGGCCATACCGGTGACAATGAATCGCCAACGGAACAGCAGGAAGAAGAAGCTGCCAGTGATTCTTCAGGAAATCCACTGGAGAGTTTTGCCACCAATCTTAATGCGGAAGCCGAAGCGGGTCGGATTGATCCGCTGGTTGGTCGCACCGATGAGGTCACCCGCGTGATCCAGGTCCTATCCAGGCGCCGCAAGAATAACCCCTTGCTGGTTGGCGAATCAGGGGTTGGAAAAACCGCAGTGGCCGAAGGATTGGCAAAATTGATTGTAGAAGAAGAGGTGCCTGAAGTTCTTTCTCAAAGCGTTATCTATGCCCTTGATCTCGGTGCATTATTGGCTGGCACCAAGTACCGGGGGGATTTTGAGAAACGCTTTAAGGCGCTGCTCGCCGAATTGAAGAAGAATGAGCATGCGGTGCTGTTTATCGATGAAATTCATACCATCATTGGGGCAGGTGCTGCCTCCGGTGGGGTCATGGATGCCTCCAATCTGTTAAAGCCGGTATTGACCTCCAGTCATCTGCGCTGCATCGGCTCGACCACCTATCAGGAATATCGCGGTATCTTTGAAAAAGACAGAGCCTTATCGCGGCGCTTCCAGAAAATCGACGTCGATGAACCTGATGTCGACACGACCTATCGCATACTCAAAGGGCTGAAATCCCGTTTCGAGGCACATCATGATCTTCGCTACAGCGACAAGGCTCTCAAGGCGGCCTCCGAGTTAGCAGGTCGCTATATAAATGATCGCTATATGCCTGATAAGGC
>DMJN01000084.1 GCA_003451715.1 Gammaproteobacteria bacterium
GAATAAAAGCGGGACATCTGGCACCGCCAGCAAACCGAGAAAGCCACCCAGCGGTAGGCACAGGCACAGAGCAGCCGACTCGAGAGCCTGCTGCCGGTTGCAAATGGGTCTGGCTATCCAGTAGAGCAATAATGGAATGCTGCTGCCGAGAATTAAAAATACGATGCGGACGGCGAATGCATTACCGGGATCGAGACTGGCACCCAGCCCCACCAGCAGTGAAGTCATAAAGGGGAGATCGCTGTAAGCGATAGCCGGATGGGTTGAGGCCAACCAGTAAAATACTTCATCGCTGTACAGATCCAGCACGGTACCCAGATATAGCTTTAATCCCAGCACCAGTACCATGCCGATGCCGAAGAGCCTGAACACAGGCACTCCGATTGCCTGATTATTGTCGTCTCGCAAGGCAGCGCTCCTGTTCAGAGGGTCACTAAAGTTGAACTGCCTTTATCACATTCTCCGGTACCACTCTGCTTGAGAGCCTCTTCAGATTTGTGATAAAGATCAGCAAGACCGATATCATGGCAACAATCCAAAGGGAGGAGAATAAGGGGTTTATCATGAAAGTGCCAATCTGGTAGATCACTGTGGCGGTGATATAAGCCAATCCTGTGCACCAGGCAAACACCAGCACTGTCCAGCGCCAGCCAGCCTCTTTGTTTACCGCGCCGAGTACCGCCACGCAAGGCGCATAAAGTAATATGAATACTAAATAGCAGAAGGCGGCAAAGGGGCCGCTGAACAATGCAGCCATATTGGTCAGAGTGCTGCCACGTACTTCCTGTTCTTCAGCTACTGCTTCGATGTCACTCACGTCGCCAATTGAGATACCGAGCGGATCGCCCAGTGTATCGCCGAGGGCAATCAATTCGGTGCCGATGCTGGCCAGAGCGTCAGCAGCGGCGGCAAGCAAATCCGGTGGAGAGCCATCGTCTGCCCCATCTTCCGGTTCGGCATAGAGGGCATCGAGGGTGCCGACGATTGCTTCCTTGGCAAACATACCGGTAAACAATCCCACCGTGGCTGGCCAGTTATCCCGCTCGATACCAAGTGGTGCGAAGGCTGGTGTGATGGATTTACCAATCACGCTGAGTACCGACTCCTCGGAGTCTTCATTGCCGAAACTTCCATCAGTACCGAAGGAATTCAAGAAGCTAAGCACTATCACTACACTGACAATAGTCTTGCCCGCTCGGAAAATGAATCCTTTCAAGCGGAACCATGTCGTTAGCAGGATATTTCTCAGAATGGGAGTATGGTAGGCAGGCATTTCCTGAAACGAGGGAGTGACCTCACCGGTAAAGAGTTGTTTACGAAAAACCCAGCCTGTAAAGACTGCCAGGGCGATCCCTAACAGATATAGCCCGAACACGATATTTTGCCCGTTCTGTTGAAAGAAGGCTGCTGCGAACAGTGCGTAAACCGTCAGTCGAGCGCCACAACTCATGAATGGCGCCATGGAAATAGTCATGAGCCGATCGCTGTCACGGCCCAGGGTTCTCGCAGCCATCACTGCAGGAACATTGCACCCGAACCCAACGATAAGCGGTACAAATGCATTGCCCGGTAAGCCGATTCCACTCATCAGCCTGTCAATTACAAAGGCCGCACGAGACATGTATCCGGAGTCCTCGAGTACCGACAGGCAGAGATACAGAAATCCGATCACTGGTATAAACGTGGCAACCAGGGTAATACCTCCACCCAGGCCCTGAGCAAACAGGGTAATTACCCACTGGGGGGCAGCTATCTGTTGCAGCAGCCAACCAGTCCCATCCACCAGCACTGCGGCAAACAGGATGTCGAAGAAGTCGATGAATACTGCACCGAGGTTTACTGCAAAAGTGAACATCAGGTAAATCATCAGCAGGAAGAAGGGTATGCCCAGCCAGCGGTTCAGGACGACTCTGTCGATTCGTTGCGAGAGGCTGTGATGGGTTGGCGAAACTTCCACCACACCATCGACCAGTCGGCGGGATTGGTAGTAACGCTTGAGAATCCGGTCCGTTATCCCGTCAGAATCTTCCGCATCGAGCTTACTGCGTCCGAGATCGGGATCAGCGAGGACTGAGCTGAAGCAGTCCAGTAAATTGTCTACTCCGCGCTTGCGTGATGCCACCATTTCTATAATAGGCACCTGCAGACTGTCAGCCAGTGCTTGCCTGGAGACCGCCACCCCTTGCTGCTCGGCAACGTCCAGCATATTCAGCACCACGATTACCGGAACCGATTGCTCCAATAGTTGCTGAGTCAAAACCAGGCTGCGTTCCAGGTTGGTCGCATCGATGATGTTGACGATGATGTTGAGTTCACTCTGTGCGATGTAATCAGTGGCGATCTTCTCGTCGATGCCCTGGTGTTCCTGCTCCAGTGAATACACACCGGGCAGATCGATCAATTCAATCTGATTATCTTCCAACTCGAAGTAACCAAATTTCTTTTCAACGGTGACGCCCGGCCAGTTTCCGACTTTCTGATTCGCGCCAGTCAGCACATTGAAGAGAGTCGTCTTACCGCAATTTGGATTGCCAATGAGGGCGATTTTTTGCATGAGTTATTGGATCTCAACCGAAATAATTGCAGCCTCGGTCTTGCGGATGCTGATAAAACTGCCAGCTACCTTAACCTGTATGGGATCGCCCAGTGGGGCGAAGCGCAAAATTTCCAGCACAGAGCCCGGGATAATACCGAGCGCGTACAGGCGACTCCTTATCTCAGCAGGGTCCGCAGCAATTTCCAGTACGACACATCGATCCCCTGGTGCAGCTTCGGAGAGGGGAGATTGAGTCATGGGATATATTTGTACTTCAAATTCAGTAGCTTACTGCAGTGTGACAAGGTGATTCCTAGTTCTGTAAGATAGCAGATCTAAATCTAGTTGACAATCATTCTCATTTAGATTTAAATAATGCCCAAGTTTAAGGTGTTCCATGTACGTATGTATCTGCCGACAAGTAACTGACCA
>DMJN01000275.1 GCA_003451715.1 Gammaproteobacteria bacterium
GCCGAATCACTGGAAACGCAACCTTCTGAACGATTTCAATGGAGTAAACCTGCTACGGCAGCACCACATACCAACACCGGACATTCTGCAGCAGACAACCACCGCCGATCTGGGCGGAGCTGTTTTGATTTTTGACTACCTGCAGCAAGGGGCCAGTCTGAGTGCCCTGTTTGAAGAGGCTACCGATCGGGAGCAGCGAGAGTTCATCATGCAGCAGGCCATCAAGTTGATCGGCCAGTGTCATTGCGGGGGTATCTGGCAAAAGGATATACACCTGGACAATTTCATGCTCGCGGATGAATGTGTCTACCTGCTGGATGGTGGAGATATAGAAGCCGCTGAGGGTGGATTGGACCTGGAAACGGCTACCTCGAACCTGGCCCTGTTCTTCGCGCAGTTTCCAGTGGCTAAGGACGTGCAGATTTCCAGGTGGCTGGATTACTACCAGGAACATGGGCTGAAACTGGATTCAGGCGAGATCGATCGATTCGAGGAGCGGGTTCGACTTGCCAGGAAAAACAGGCTGCGCCATTTCGAAAAAAAACTGTTCCGTTCTACGACGGCGACCCGTTGTATACGGCAATCCAATAAATTTCTGGTGTACGATCGTGCAATTCATTCTGCAGCGCTTGAGAACTTTATCGCCAATCCAGACAACTATCTTGCTAGCGATGGACTGTTGAAAGCAGGTAATACCAGTACGGTTGGTGAAGTCAGGCTGGGTGATAGGGAATTCGTATTGAAACGCTATAATATTAAGGGCTTCTGGCATGGGATTTCCCGACTCATGCAACCGAGCCGGGCTCATCATTCCTGGCGCAATGCGTGGATGCTGGAGATGCTGGGCATCGCCACGCCGCACCCCTTTCTTATGCTGGAAGAACGCGTTCTCTGGCTGTTTCGCAGGAGAGCCTATTTCTTGATGGAGAAAGTGCCGGCAGCAAATCTCACCGATCAGCTTGAATCAGGAGTGGTAACTCCCGGAGAAGTAGCCGAATCATTCGAAAAGCTGTTTCAGACATTGCATGCATACCGGGTTAGTCATGGCGATATGAAGGCAACTAATTTCATTTTCAATGATCAAAAATTGTATGTTCTTGACCTCGATGCCATGCAGCGACATAAGTCGCAGCCCCGGTTCGACACAGCCAGTGCCCGGGATCTGGCACGTTTTCAACGGAACTGGAAGGGAAGCGAATTTGAAAAGGTGTTTACTGAGATAAGTGAACCAGCATAGTCCTGCCCGACTGGATAACGACATGGCTACCATTACACTAGGACTTTCAGGCTCGGTTGGGCATGACCCGGCAGCGGCCCTGTTTATCGATGGGGAGCTGATTGCCGCAATCGAAGAAGAACGCCTGTTACGCCGCAAGCATGCTAAGAATGAACTTCCTTACCTCGCTGCCAGACAGTGCATTCAGATAGCCGGCTTGAAGGCAGCCGACATAGACCAGGTTGCCATACCCTATGCGCCCATCTCTTTATTCAGCAAGGCTCGCTGGCACTATGCCTATCGGCACTGGTATGCACCGGATCGCAGCATCGATAGCTTGTTCAACGGTAATCGTCGATTCCGGAGATATATTAAAGATCTGAATGGGCTGCTGGAAAAACTGCACATTTTCAAGTCGAACGTGAAACTGGTGACGGTGGAGCATCAACTGGCTCACGCCAGTAGTTGTTACCACCTTAATGAATCACCTGAGAAGACGGCCATCTTCTGTATTGATTCCAAGGGGGAGTACTCGAATATCTTTCTCGGCTACGGTGAAAACGGTGGGATCAAGAAGATTAAGGAATTCTACAATCCAGACTCCTTGTGCGGCATGTACGCTGCTCTAACAGATTATCTTGGATTTGAGATTCTCGATGGGGAGTTCAAGGTCATGGGTATCGCACCTTTCGGCGATCCCGACAAATACGACCTATCCTCCCTGGCTTCCTTCGATGGGAGTCACTTCAAGGTTAACAATAAGCTGATCAGCACGATCGGGCTGCGTCGTTATCGGGCTAAATCCCGCGGCCATTATTTCAGTAAGAAACTGGTTGCAATGCTAGGGCCGCGACGTGCCGGAAATCTGCTGGAAGATCCTTATGTGCACTACGCGGCAGCTATTCAAAAACTGTATGAAGATATTGCAGTGACGCTGGTGACCCATTACCTGAAAGATATTCTGGAGGAAACCGGCAGACTCGCCATCGCCGGCACGGGCTCGATGAATATCCGGTTAAACCAAAGGCTCCGTAGCTTGCCGTATGTAAACGAATTGATTGTGCATCCGGCGTGTGGTGATGCGGGAACCGCCATCGGTGCTGCAGCCTATGCGGTGCGACAGTCCGGTATTAAGCTGCAGGCTGTAAACAACATGTTCCTGGGACCGGGCTACGACAACGCTCAATGCATCGATGCCTGCGTCATGCACCGGGAGAAACCACAATGGGAGTTGCTGGACAATCCCCATGAAAAGGCGGCCGAATTGCTGGCTCACGGACAATTAGTTGCCTGGTTTAGAGGGCGCATGGAATTCGGACCACGGGCATTAGGTAACCGCAGTATCCTGGCCAATCCAACCCAGCAAGGAATCGCCGATGCGATAAACCACCAGGTCAAATTTAGAGAACACTGGCGACCCTTCTCGCCGAGCATACTCGATACAGCGGCTGAAAAAATTCTGCCCAGGGATTACCGCAACAACACGATGTGCATGAGTTCGCCGGTTAGTGCCAAGTGGCAGGAGCAATACCCAGTAGTCATCTGCCAGGATGGCACTACTCGTGCCCAGGTAGTAACCGAGCAGGAGTGCCCCGATTTCTACCGATTACTGCAATGCTTCCAGCAGCTAACCGGCCATGGGCTGCTCATCAACGCTAGCCTGAGCCGCCCCGGTGAAGCGCTGATCTGCACGCCCGAAGACGCCGTAGGCATGTTCATGGGTACCGATCTAAACTACATGGTCATGGAGAATGTTTTGGTTACCAAGCGGGAAGCACCTGATAGCTGGTAGGCGATCGAGGTTAATGCGCTGTTCTTCTGTAGATAGCCACTCGCTGATTTTTGATGCTGGGAAATGCGGTTTGAAATTCCAGAACACCACGCAGCGATTCGCTGGATACCAGCTGCGTCATCTCAACATACATCTCAATTGCAATTAGATCATCCTGCCTGGAAGACAGTATGTCAGCCTCAGTCAGGAATCTCTGAGTCTCGTCATAGTTCTCGATTTTTCCCGTGTAATAGGCGATCGCACGATTATTGGTTATTAGCCGGGAATCTGCTTCCGACCGTATTTCGATCCAGGCAACCGAATCGGAAATAAAGTCCTTGGGATCGGCAAAGTTGACGAAGGAATCGAATCCCAGGTAGCCAAAGAACAGAATAACGACCCTTTGTCCCAATGACCCCCAGGCACGCGCCTGAATACTGTCAATAATTCGGGTCACGATAAGTGGAACAAGCAATGCCACCACCAGGCAGAGTAGCTGGGCATAACGACTCGATAGATAACGCGTGAGATAGAGGAATGCAAATAAGATAATGGTGTTGATCGTAACGAAGCATAGCAATGGCATCAGCACATGGCGCTGAACCCGGACAGTCTTCTTGAAGAAACCCCACAGCAGTATCCAGAAGAACGGACCCCCGATCGCGTTAAACAGATTGGCAACCAGGATGGGAAGTAAACCCGCAAAAAGAAATAACAGAATGTATTCCTTCGAATAGGCAGCCGCATACTCTCCGAATACCGCGCCAGCCAATTCCGTCATTTGTGCAGAGCTGGGGTTAAACGTATCCACCAAAAACGGTTGGTAAGTGGATATGTATTCTGCCAACAGGCCACCGAAACTTAATCCTGTTACGGTCAGCGCCAGCAGTGTCACGATTGATGAGCTTGCGACCACGCCTGCCAATTTAAGAAACAATAGTTGTCGTTCCCGCTTAGCGAATCGCGTATCGAGTAATACAGTAAACGGTACAACGAGTAGGTAAATAGCAGCCTCTAGTCTGAAGCTGATAGCTACTATTAGCGCGGCACTGAATGCGCAGGCATGTTTCAATGAATGTTCTGTAGTGTAGGACAGGTATTGCCATAACGCGAACAATGCCAGCGACCAGAATGCCACATCGCGAATGATAAGATAGCGGTATTCATTTATCTGCGGGTAGAGCAATATACAAATCGCTGCTAACAATAACACGCGCCTGGAATCATCAATGTACATAATGATGCTGATATATGAATACACCAACAAGGCGAAAAAGAATGCATTTAAAATGAATGCCGAAGTGAACAGGGAAAAGCCAAGCTGGCTGATGAGGGCAATCAGTACGGAGTAACTGGCCCAGGCATAATGCTGAAACGCAGCAGTTAGACCATCGGCGAGAAAAATCTCGGCCGTCCTTATGTAGATGTAAGCATCATCGTTGAGTGTATCAGGGAACAGTATAGTAAGCAGTGAGACGAGTAGGCTGGCTGCCACCGCGTAGATTCGAATATCAATTTGTTTTCTTGTAAAAATAGTCACGTCTGGATTCATCAGTAAGGTCTTGCTGACTTACCGGCGGCCTGGGTTTTAAAGCGTTTGTGTAACCACAAGTACTGATCCGGCTGTTTCTTTACAGCCTCTTCCACTATTCGGTTGATCGTAATGGCATCTTCTTCCTGGTCACCGCTGGGATAAGTTTCCAGCATGGGACTGAATTCGAGATGATAACCTGAGTTGTCTGCTTTTCGATAATGACTGAAGAAGACAACGGCGGAATCATTAACGTCGGCAAAACGAGCGGTGGCCGTTATAGTGGCTGCAGTGTTGCCGAAGAATGGTACGAATACAGAATGTTTCGCACCGTAATCCTGATCAGGCGCGTACCAGAGTATATGGCCCTGCTTCAGACTGCGTACGGCGCCGCGAACATCCTTGCGATTGAATACATTCGGGTAGAGTCTGATTCTACCGTTATACATGACCGCCTCGAACAGGAGATTCTTGTTAGGCCGGTAGGTGATGTCCATTTTGTGAAACAGGCTTAACAGGAAGCCGCCGATCTCCAGCGTGGTGAAGTGGGCACACAACAGCAACACTCCCTTACCCCTGGCGATGGCAACATTGAGATTTTCCAGGCCGGATACAGTAACGCGTTCTCGGAAATCCTCCGGATCACGAGACCAGGCAATGGCGGTCTCGATCAATCCGATGGCATTGGATATAAATGTCTTCTTTGCCAACTGGCGATGCTCCACCTGCGATAAGTCCGGGAAACACAGCCGCAGGTTAACTTCACAAATATGGCGCCGATCCCGGGCCAGGTGATAACTCAGAATTCCCAGGAGTTTGCCGATCTGCATCTGCACAGGAAAGGGCAGGTGTGCCACGCCCCACATGAGAGAGACACCCAGCCAGGTAGGCCAGTAACGGGGCGCTGAGAACTGCCGCAGCGGAATGGACTGGATTGATGCTTCAGGCACGCAACTCGCCAAATGACAGGGATTTCAAAATTGAGGTTTCAAAGCAGTGTGGCGCGAATTGTAGCAGATGCCACCGGGAAACTCAGTTTGAGCGGGAATCGAGCTAATTGGCCACTATTGCGCTGCTATTCTCCACAATGAAGGTATTTTTACTAAAAAATGGCACTATTTATGCCACTTTGCCCAAATAATAGAGGAGTCCGGCTGCTTGCCTGCAATCTACTCTTAATTCCTGCTGTGGTATGATCAGCCGCCAGGAAATACGGGCGTTTGAGCCCACGGAGGGTGCGATGAAACTGGAGATGCCTCCGTTTCAGGATGCCAGGCTACTTGTAATAGGCGATGTCATGCTGGACCGCTACTGGCATGGCGCGGCAACCCGCGTGTCGCCCGAAGCACCGGTACCGGTGGTGCGGGTAGGTAATAGGGAAGATCGTCCCGGTGGTGCCGGGAACGTGGCGTTGAACATCGCCGCGTTGGGAAGTGCCACCCGGCTGGTGGGAATAGTCGGCAAGGACGAAACCGGAGAAGAGCTGAACTCGCGATTGAATGCTGCTGGTGTTTATTGCGACTTCTTAGAATCCGCTGACAAGCCCACCATCACCAAGCTGCGCGTGATCAGCCAGCACCAACAGCTAATTCGCCTGGACTTCGAACAGCCCTTCCAACTGTCTGACATTGCAGGCTTACAGGACAAGGCGAAGTCTCTTATCGATGATACTCAGGCACTGGTTCTTTCGGACTATGGAAAAGGCGCATTGCAGGATGTTTCCGAACTTATCGAGTTGGGTCGCAGCAGAAATATTCCCGTCATCGTCGACCCCAAGGGTGCCGATTTCCTGAAATATCGAGGTGCTACCCTGCTAACGCCAAACCTTTCGGAATTCGAATCCGTTGTAGGGCCCAGCAGCAACGAGGAAGAGTTTGAGAACAAGGGCCTGCGACTGCTCAGTGACCTGAGCCTGGATGCGATTCTCATTACTCGAGGCGAACACGGGATGACGCTTCTTCGACCCGATTCACCGGAGCTTCACCTGCCGGCAAGAGCTCAGGAAGTTTTCGATGTTACCGGTGCTGGCGATACCGTGATCTCGGTGTTGGCAGCCGCTATGGCCGCCGGCGATGGATTGGCAGATGCTACGGCTTTGGCAAATTTGGCTGCCGGATTGGTAGTAGGCAAACTGGGTACGGCGGCGATAAGCGGGCCCGAGTTACGTCGTGCAGTTCTAGCCGAGCAAGAATCGGGGCGAGGCGTGATGACGGCTGAACAGCTGCAGATCGCCGTACATGACGCCAGGGCTCATGGCGAGAAGATTGTCTTTACCAATGGCTGTTTCGATATTATCCATGCCGGGCATGTGGGATATCTAGCAGAGGCCAAACAACTCGGCGACCGGCTGATCGTAGCAATCAATGATGATGAATCAGCACATCGGTTGAAGGGGGCAGGTCGCCCAATTAATCCAGTAGAGAGACGCATGGCTGTGCTGGCTGGATTGGAAGCCGTGGATTGGGTTGTCAGTTTCACTGAAGACACCCCCGAGCCATTGTTGGAAGCCTTAAAGCCGGAGGTGCTCGTTAAGGGTGGTGACTACACGCTTGAACAGGTCGTTGGCGGAGACTTCGTGCAATCTTATGGCGGCGAGGTAAAGGCGTTGGAGTTTCTCGATAACTGTTCAACGTCCGCCATCATGGAGAAAGTGAAAGAGGTCGGCGAGTAGGTGGTGACTTTGGCAGGGTTCAGAGGGCCTCTAAACTACAGTTTTTCTACTGCGGCCGCGTTGCTCTCCAGGTGAGCGAGATTTATAGTTCCTACAATAACACTACTCACGCCTTTATGATCGAGCACGAAGCCTAAGTTGTTGGCAGCATTGGTTTCAGCACCGACACAGTCGTGACCGCTGTTAAGCGCTTTCTTGACTAACACACCCTTATTCAGCTCTGCAGCATAGTCGATTACGAGAGAGTCGTCAGTGCAGGATGGATTGTAAGTCACCATGACCACATCGGTTGATTCCACCGCCATTCGCCCTCCTTCAACGGACTTGGTGGACATGCCTACAGCACGGATCACGCCCTGTTGCTTGAGCGCCATCAGGGTTTCAAGGCAGTCGGTAGATTCGAGGATTTGCACATCGTTGCCATCGGAATGAATCAGTACGATATCGAGATAATCGGTGTTGAGGCTGCGCAGGCTACGCTCGATGCTGTAGCGGACATGATCCGCCGAAAAATCGAAGAACGACTTGCCGTTTAGAAATTCTTCACCAACCTTGGTACAGATTACCCAATCCTGACGACATTGAAGTAGGCGCCCGAGGCGTTGTTCACTGCATCCATAAGCCGGGGCAGTATCCAACAGGTTGATTCCCAGTGAGCGGGAAAGATCCAGAAGCTCTACAAGCTCCCGGTCGGCAGGTAGTGCGAAGCCCTGGGGATACCTTACCTCCTGGTTACGGCCGAACTTTACGGTGCCGAGTCCCAGGCAGGAGACCTCGATACCGGATTGGCCTACAACTCGAGTTTCCAGAGGCATTTAGTGTTAATCCCAAGGCGCAGAAGCAATCAGAGCACGCTTCAATAATGCGTTCAAATTTCCCGTGGTTTCCTGATCAGTTCTGTTGATTGGTGAAGACTTCAACAACTCAACCATTTTATCGGCCAGTGAAGGAGTTAGAGTAAGTTTTGTCGGCCAACAAACCACGATGTTGTCTTCCTCGATCAGGAAAGCGTCATCGGGGCGGAAATTATTGGAAGTGTTGGCTTCGGCCCGGTTGACCATGAGGCAATGCCAATCGGCAGTCCTTAGATCGACCCAGGGGAATAACGCTTCTGTCAGCGACCGTGCCGCGGCAATCTGTTCTTCATCAGACTTACCAATACCCGACTCGGCCAGCTCACCGCCAAGGTACCAGACACAATTGCCTTCCCTGTCACGATGAGAGGTTACGGTCAGTTGCGGTGTAAGACTGAAACTATCCCCAATACAATGCACGTATACCCGTGGCAAATCCTGCCGTTTTACATACACCATGTTTAGCGGTCGCAACTGGCAGCAGGGTGTTTTGAGCCCGGCCTGCTCAATCAATTGCTGATTTCCTTCTCCTGCACAAAACAGGATTTTCCCAGTTTCGATAGTTAGTGACTCTCCGCTCAGGTTCAGGCTTACTGCATCCACATTGCCGGAACTATTCCTGGAAAATTCAATTGAGTCTGTTGGCAGCTGAAAAATGTGCTCTGCCTGTTTTGTCTTCAGTGCGTCAATTAGCGAATTGGAATCTACAACGAAGTCAGGAAGTTGATACAGAGTGCCATCGACTGTTGCTGCTGCAAAGAAACTCGGATAGTTAGTCTTGGCCAGGGCTTCTACACGACCCTGCAGGCTCTTACTGCCAAGAAAGGTTTTCAATTTGGACCGAATGCTGGAGTCGGACCACATATAATAATGGTCGCTTAGAACTGTGACATCCGACAGATCCGGGTCACAGGTATTCTCTGATGCTTCGGCATTATTGTTCCTATTTACGCCATGCAGGCATTTACGCCACCGTGTCGGCATCGCAGCCATCACATTGGCGGTACTGGTCAGTGATCCGCTCAGAGCATACTTCAAGCCTCCATGAATAATTCCCTGAGATGCGCTGGTTTGACCGCTACCCAGTGCATTGCTTTCCAACAGGATAGCTCGATAGCCTTCCTGACGAAGACGATCCAGCAACCACAATCCAGCAATGCCGCCGCCGAATACCAAGATGTCAGTTGAATGGCTTAGGGAATCTTTGATCAATGCAATGATCGCTCCACTGGAGTCTGGTAGAAACTGTCGACAGGCGGCAGCAAGCGGAAATGGCTGTCATGCTCGTCAATTACGCCGAGGCCGCCACTCTTGCTTATAGCAAGACCACTCTGCGCGCCCCTTATCCGCCGGATTACAGGGCCGAGCCCGCTTGTCCCATGGTGCTTTCTTGACAGGTCGACACTCGCCTGCGAAAGTGCATCTTGATATCGGAACCGGCTGCAGCCTTCAGTGGTTTTGCTGTAAGCAAACGTGGCCATTGAATTGGTTAGAGACACCATACTATCCTTGGTTACTTTTACGCATACCTCGAAGCCAGTAAATTATATCGACATCAAGCTTGATTTCCCAACCAGGTCACAAAGCACTCTAAATTTGCTCCTACTACATTCTCTTGTTTATGCTCCGATTTCTCTATAGTCTGATTCTCTATCTGGCGGTGCCGATTATTCTGCTGAGGCTCTACCTTAGAGGCATCAAGGCACCTGCCTACCGACAGCGAATCGGTGAGCGATTCGCTAACAGTCGGTTGCCAGCGAGCTTTGATCCGTCCAGGCAGACGATCTGGATACATGCCGTGTCGGTGGGGGAATCTATAGCGGCTGCCCCATTTATTCGTGAATTACAACTACGCTACCCAGATTCACAAATACTGGTGACAACCATGACTCCTACCGGGTCGGACAGGGTTACTGCTATATTTGGCGACCGTGTCTATCATTGTTACCTGCCATACGATCTGCCGGGGGCACTGAATCGTTTCCTGCGGCGTATCAATCCGGGTATGTTGATTCTCATGGAAACGGAATTGTGGCCTAATCTCATCCATGCTTGTTCTCAAAAAAATGTAAAGTTGATTCTGGCCAATGCCAGGTTATCGGAAAAATCCGCAAGAGGTTATAGCCGATTCCCCGGTTTAACTCGTAGCATGCTGCTCAAAATTGACTACATTGCTGCACAGGCGCAAGCTGATTTTGATCGCTTAGCAGAACTCGGTGCAGATACTCAAAAGATGGAAATTACTGGAAGTCTTAAGTTCAATATAAATGTTGAGCAAGAGAAAGCCCTCTGTGATAGCGTTCTAGCTGAAATAAAAGAGTCAGGTCGCACAGTTATTATCGCTGCCAGTACCAGGGATGGAGAAGAATCGAAAGTATTACATGCATTCCGGCGTGTACTTGAATATCAACCCCACGCGCTCCTTCTGCTAGTGCCTCGTCACCCCGAACGTTTCGAAAGCGTTGCCAATCTGTGTGCAGAACGCGGATTTACTTTGAGTCGGCGCAGTAAACACCAGGCAGTAGACTCCTCTACTCAGGTTTATCTGGGAGACTCCATGGGTGAAATGCTCAGCTATTACCGGCTGGCAAATATCGCATTCGTAGGAGGCAGTCTGGTAGACAC
>DMJN01000176.1 GCA_003451715.1 Gammaproteobacteria bacterium
TCCACGATTACCGAGCTTTCCAGCGCCATGCGCGTATTTATCTGCCAGTTATGCACGGCGAATGTCTCGTAGCGCATTTCCTCTACGCTTGAACCGCTATTATCGATCGCCACTGGCACCAGGTTGCCGTAGGAAGGCGAGGGAGTACCGGCTATATCAAGACCCATGCGCAGGTCGGAGTCGCGAATAGTTTCAGCACCTTCTATACCCAATTCCACACCCTGGGCATCATCGATGTTCCAGGTGTAGGAGGTACGGGCGATGCGCTCTCTATCCCGGCCATAATTGTCCAGGAACAGATTTGGCTCCTCAGCAGTATTCTCCACATCGAATCGATTACGGGTGAACTGAAACTCGCGATCATTGACGATGAATAGAAAGCGGAATTTGCCACCGTTGTTGAAGGCATACTCATAGTCGCCGCCGATTTCCCAGTTGGTTTGCTCGCTGTTATTGTCTTCAGACTGGATTTGCAGCTCAGCATCTTCCAGGTCATGGATTTCCCGATATGTATCCGAAGGCGTATTGCCCCGATCCTCGTAGAGCGC
This sequence comes from Gammaproteobacteria bacterium, assembly GCA_003451715.1. Classification (GTDB taxonomy): domain Bacteria; phylum Pseudomonadota; class Gammaproteobacteria; order Pseudomonadales; family Pseudohongiellaceae; genus UBA9145. The sequence continues at coordinate 549 of DMJN01000176.1, forward strand.
ATTCAGCTGAATAACACTCTTTTCCAGCTGATACCCCAGATTTGTGCTGATCTGATATTGGGTTTCATCACGAGTTCGTTCTTCACGACGATGCTCGATCAGATTGCTGTCGGGATCGTAACTGAATTCCCTGGCCTCGCTGGCACGATAGCGAGGATCGGCTCCGACGTTAAACACGTAGTTGAAATCTCCAGACTGACCGGAGATCGATGCCTGCCCGCCTGGATCCGTGGTGCCATCGCGGAGCTGTTTGGCCTCCAACTCGACCGTGGTGTTGGAGCGGGAGGGCAGATCCAGCAGTACGACGTTGACTACCTGGCCTCCGCCTCGAATATCGAGCTCTTCAGACGTGCCACGGATGATCTCGATGTAATCCACCTGATCGGCAGAAATCCGATTCAGCTGATTGCGCCCTTCATTGCTCTTGCCTGTAATTCGCTGACCGTTGATCAGCACTTCGCCTTCGCCAGATCCCAACCCGCGGCCGCCGCCGCCACCTCTCAGTGCCAGCCCAATACCGGGAATCCGGTTCAGCATATCGTTGGCAGAGACGGGCCGGTATTCGGCGAAGTAATCCGCCGTGTACACCACGGTTGACTGGTCTGAAGGATCTTCCGGGATAATGAGTTGTGCGTGGGTAATCCCTATAGGTAGCAGTATCAGTGCCGCCATTACTGGAATTGCAAAAATGTAAAATCTATTACTCATCAGCAGGGCAGACTGTCGTCCCGATTCATGGCAAATCAGCATTTGGTTTAATCAAACTGGGAATTGGGATTGTACCGTTTTATGGTTTCTCAGTCAGTGACAAATTGTAGGAAATAGCTAAAGAATTCCGTTAGTTGCAGATTTTGAGGCTGTCTGACCCGGATAGCCTGGATTTTCAGTCACCGGAATGAGTGAATCCGGATATTTTCTTCACTACTCTGGTAACAATTAACGGCAAGATACGCGTTAAGGTGAAGAGGGTGCCGGGTATCATCATTCGGTAGTTTAGCGTGATAGGGATTGCTAAACTGAAAGCCAGTACTCCCGATTCGGTCCACATCAAACGATAACAAGCGGGCACGCGGCTCCTGCTCCAGGACAGCGTGTGGAAGGGAACAGTTATGTTGACAATCAAAGATTTGAGCAAGACCTACAGCAATGGTGTGCAGGCGCTGGCGGGTGTCAGCCTCGATATCGCCGAAGGCATGTTTGGCCTGCTGGGTCCGAATGGCGCCGGTAAGTCTACCCTGATGCGCACCCTGGCGACGCTGCAGGATGCCGATACAGGCACGGCGTTTCTAAACGATATCGATATTCTCAACGAAAAAGAGCAGCTGCGTCAGGTGCTTGGATACCTGCCACAGGAGTTTGGTACTTATCCGCGCATCTCGGCAACACGGATGTTGGACCATTTTGCGGTACTGAAGGGGATCATCGACAGGGGAGAGCGCAGGGAACTGGTAGACCATCTGCTGAATGAGGTGAATCTGTGGGATGCACGCAAGACTGCGGTGAGTACCTATTCTGGTGGCATGAAGCAGCGCTTCGGGATTGCTCAGGCACTGATAGGTGATCCGCAGTTGGTCATTGTGGACGAGCCGACAGCCGGTCTCGATCCTGAAGAGCGTCGTCGCTTTCACAATCTGTTGGCGGACATTGGCTCGGGTACAGTGGTGATTCTCTCGACACACATCGTCGATGATGTCAGTGACCTGTGCTCTGACATGGCGATCATGGGAGATGGCAATATCCTCATGAAGGGGCGACCGGACGAGGTCATCATGAGACTGGAAGGATCGATTTATAGCAAGATTATCGAACGGGCCGATCTTGCAGAGTACGAATCCAAGTACCGGGTGTTGTTCTCAACTCTGGTTGGTGGCAGAACCAAAATTCATGTTGTGAGTGATGCAAATCCGGGCGATGGTTTCGAAGCCAGTGCTGCCAGTCTTGAAGATGTTTACTTCTCTACGCTTAATGATCACAAAATTAGCATAGCGGCTTAAATAAGCAACCAGATATACAGGAGTTTGTACGCACATGTTTGCCCATATCCTTCGCTTTGAGATGAGCTACCATGCCAGGCAACCGCTGGTCTATGTCATATCAGCGGTGTTGTTTTTTCTGAGTTTTCTCGCCACGGTCTCTGACAATGTCAGCCTCGGTGGCACCATTACTAACGTCAATATTAATTCTCCGTTTAATGTGACCGTTGTACTGGCCAGCATTAGTCTTTTTGCTGCGATGATCGCCGGTGTGGCTTATGCTTCGAGCCCGATACTCAGGGATTTCGATCAGAATGTCGCCGAGTTGTTCTTCACCACTCATGTCAGCAAATTTGATTACCTGATAGGTCGTTTCTGCGGCGCTATTGTGTACTGCTTTATTGTCTATCTCGCGGGCGCTCTGGGGATTTTTCTCGGTGAATTAATGCCCTGGCTGGATCCGGAACGGCTCGGGCCGATGCGCCTCGATGCTTACTGGTTTGTGACCTGGGCGATTGCTATTCCCAACATGTTAATGATTGCCACACTGGCGTTTCTTATCGCTACGCTTACCAGCAGTCTGATGGCTAGTTATGTCGCGCTGCTGCTGGTGTTGGTAATCAGCTCGGTTATCACTTCGCTGGTTGATCCGGAGGATATTGCGCTACTTAGCTTGCTGGATCCCTTCGGGCAGGTAGCGCTGTCAGATATAACCCGCTACTGGACGCCGTTTGAAATGAACGAGCTGGTCATCCCGATGGAGGGTAATCTGCTTTATAACCGGTTGATAGTGGGGGTATTAACGGTACTGTTTATTGCGCTGGCCTACCGCTTTTTTCCATTCTCCATGGATTTTGTATCTAATCGTAGCAGTTGGTTGAAGCGCTTCAGGCGCTCGCCGAAGAAAAAACCGGAAACAGCCGTGCCGGCTGCGAGCACTTCACAGCCAGCTGTTGGCAAGCAGTTCGAATTCCGCTCCCAGCTCGTTCAATTTGTGTCGCTGCTTCGAATCGAATTTCACAACATCATCATCGGCAAGGTATTTCTGGTGGCGGCATTGCTGGGCATGTTTCAGGTGGGTGCCACTGCCTTCCTCGGATTGAACGGCCTGTTCGGCACCGAAGTCTACCCAACTACATCGGCGATGCTGCTGATTATCAACAGCGCCTATAGTATTTCACTCATTGTGGTGCTGGTCTTCTACTCTTCGGATTTGCTGGTAAGGGATAGGAACGTCGGTGTGTCCGAAATGCTCGATTCCATGCCCTATCCTAACTGGGTCATCATCGGTGCCAAGCTGGCAGGATTGATGCTGGTCATTGTGATTATGTTGCTGGCAGCGATTTTAGCGGCGGTTCTGGTTCAGATTATGAAGGGGTACTACAGCTTCGATTTCTTACAGTATTTCTTCGGCTTGTTCTCTTTCTTCCAGTTTCCGATCTGGTTCACCTGTGTGTTGGCCGTGCTTACTCAGGTTATTACCGGCAATCGTTACCTCGGGATGTTTGTCGTGGTGATGTATTTCGCTGCTACACTGTTTTTGCCCCAGCTGGGATTCGATCATAACCTTTATCTGTTTGCCACACCGCAAATATCCTATTCCGTTTTTACCGGTTTCGGGCCTAACCTGAGCGCCTTCGTCTGGTACTCGATTTACTGGACCCTGTTTTGTGCACTGTTGCTTATAGTCACCCATCTGATGTGGCAGCGTGGCAGTGAGCTTAAGGGTCGCTTTCGATGGAAAAATATCAAGCCACGCTTCACAACTCCCGTAGCAGCCGCTGCCGCGATTTGCCTGTTGGCATTCGCCGGCACCGGGCGGTTCATCTATTACAACACCAATGTGCTGAATATGAAGCGCAGCAACCTCGATGTTGAAGAAGGCTTCGCCGATTATGAGAAAGCCTACAAGCAGTACGAAGACCGGGAATTCCCGGATATCGTCGGGATGTACGCCGAAGTCGATATTTTCCCTGAGGAGAAGGAAGCCCATATCGAAGGCAGCTACACAGTACAAAACAATTACCAGTCTGCTATACCGGAACTGCATTTTACCGTTACACCAAATCTTACCATCGAGAAGTTGGATATCCCGAATTCAGAACTAATCTATGCGGATGAAGAGCTCGGCTATTACATTTACGAACTCAACCAGGCAATGCAGCCCGGCGAATCCTTCGATGTAGATTTTACCATCGACTGGTTGACACCCGGATTCGTAAATAACGGCCCAAACACGCGCCTGTTAAGCAGTGGTACTTTTTTCAATAACTTCGAAGCGTTTCCAATACCGGGTTACAATAAGCGAGTCGAGTTGCTGGATAATAATCGCCGCCGTCGCTATGACCTGCCACCGGCGGAGCGCGCTGCCAACATCGATGACGAGACGCAATGGGATACCGGCCTGGCAACCCGTATGCGAGCCAGTTATGAAGCCATCGTCAGCACCAGTAGCAATCAGATCGCCGTGACATCAGGGTATCTGGAGCGAGAATGGGAAGAGAACGGGCGTCGTTATTTCCACTACAAGATGGATCAGCCGATCTGGCCTTTTGTCCCCTTCCTCTCGGCAGATTATGAGATGAAGAGTGATAAATGGAACGATGTCGATCTCGAGGTCTATTACAAGCACGAAGTTAACGTAGATAGAATGTTAGAAGCTTCGAAGCGATCCCTCGATTACTTTTCGGCTAATTTCAGTCCGTACCAGTATCGACAATACCGTATCTTTGAATTCCCCCAGCAACGCGGCATCTTTGCGCAGTCATTCCCCAATACCATTCCTTTCTCCGAAGCGATCGGATTCGTAGCCGACATCCGCGATCCTGAAGCGATCGACTACGTCTTCTATGTAACTGCACATGAGCTCGCTCACCAGTGGTGGGCTCACCAGGTTATCGGTGCCAATGTGCAGGGTGGGGCAGTATTGACGGAGACCTTGTCGCAATACTCGGCACTGATGGTCATGGAGAAAGAATATGGTGCCGCTCACATGCAACGATTTCTGAAGTATGAGCTCGACAACTATCTGAACAGTCGCGGTGCCGAAGTTTTGGAGGAGTTGCCGTTGATGTTGGTGGAGGATCAGGGGTATATCCATTACCGCAAGGGCAGCCTGGTTCTGTATGCCCTCAAGGATTATCTCGGTGAAGATACGGTCAATCGCATTCTAAGAGAGTTTATCGACGAATGGGGATTCAAGGGCCCTCCCTATCCAACTACCCGTCACCTGCTCGCCAAGATCCGCGAGCATACACCGGCTGAATACCAGTCCTTAATCACGGACTTGTTTGAGAAGATCGTGCTCTTCGATCTGCGGGCCGAAGACAGTCATTACACTGAGTTATCCGACGGTCGATTCGAGGTAACAATCAACACCTTTGCCAGCAAATTCGAAGCTGATGGTCAGGGTGAAGAGACTCAGGTAAACATGGATGCATTAATCGATATCGCCGTGCTCGGCGAGGAAGATGAGGAGACCAGGGTGCCGCAGATCATCCATATCGAGAAACAGCGAGTCGATTCAGAGAATCAGGCATTTACCTTCATTGTAGATAGCAGGCCGGTCTCGGTGGGTATCGATCCATTGAATAAATTGATAGATAGAAATCCGGAAGATAACACCACGAGCATCGAAGAGCTTAACTAGCAGACTAGATTGACGCCGGTGGAGATCCTTAGCCTTATGCAAATCTCATCAGCGTTGACGTGCTGTTTCAGTTAGCGGTACAAACTGCATTCAGTATGAAGCTTAAAAAAATCCTCATCTTTGGGCTGGGTTCGGTGCTGCTGGCCATTCCAGCGATCTTGTTGATGTTCTATCGGGCTACCGGATCGTTTGAGCTTGCGGTGCCTGCTGAAATAACTGGAGAAGCATCTGGCGACCTGGTTGCAGTTACTCGCATCGGTAAGTATCCCACGGCTGCATTACGCTATGCCCTGAGCACTGTAGAACTGGATGACACGCCCGCCATCGACTATGGCATCACGCTGTACCAATTGCTCTATCGAACCACACAGTTTGATGGCTCGCAGGTCATTGCATCTGGATTGTTAACGGTTCCCAATCGACCTCTATTGCCCAGCGTCATCGCTTATTTTCACGGGACCAATACCGATCGCAGCACGGCCCCGTCCCAGCCAGGCCTTGGAGAGGGATTGTTGGTATCTGCTGCGGCGGCCGGCAGCGGTCATGTGCTAATTGCCCCTGACTATATTGGGCTTGGAGAGAGTTATGAGTTACATCCTTATCTCTATACCGAGACCACCGTTTCCACTTCAATCGACATGCTGAAGGCGGCCCGGAGTTGGTTGCAACATCTGGGACATACCTGGCCTGAGGCATTCTTCCTGATGGGAGTTTCCCAGGGTGGACATGCCACTTTTGCGGTGCAGCGGGAGTTGGAGAAAACCAATAATCCGCTTTTCAAAGTAACTGCCACTGCGCCAATGGCGGGTCCTTTTCAAATTTTGAACATTGGATTTCCCCAGGCACTTACCGGAGAGACGGATTCACACGAACTCTATCTCGGGTATCTTACCAGCGCCTATGCTGCGATTTATGGACAGCCGCTAAACTCGATACTTATGGATGACTACGCCAGAGCTATTCCGCCGGTTTTCGATGGCGACACCAGTTCCGGAGCGCGAAGAGCTGCCTTGCCGGACTTGCCACGTGATATGTTCCGCCCTGAATTCCTGGCGTTGTATGAAGCGGGCCAGCGAAACTGGTTTCTGGATGCGCTCGAAGAGAACAGTGTTTTTAACTGGACTCCTAAGGCTCCAGTTCGCCTGTACTACGGCGACAATGATGTGGATGTGCTACCACGTGAAGCGCTCGATGCGGCAACTACCATGGCTCGGCGCGGTGCCGATATCACGGCGATCTCGCTTGGCGCGCTGGGCCATGATGAATCTTTTTTGAGCGCAATCCCGCAAGCCATTGTATGGTTCAGTGAGCTCGCATCCGCTCAATAAATGAATTGTGGGGTATTGACTGCGGGGCATGCCAGCCATTAGCATGGCTGCAATTATTTGAACGATTTCACAAAGCCCTCGTTCCTTACCCAAGGACCGAGGGCTTTCTATTTTGTCTCTACCTATCAAAAGGAGACATGCCATGTCCGATCAAGAACCGGCTGCCAACCCAGCCTTCACCAGTGAAGTTATCTACCAACTGCCCTATAACGGGGAGATTCGAGAGGGAATCGTCTTCGGTGACGAGACGCAAACTCTTGATATCTACTATCCGGAATCACAAACAGGCCCCCATGGAGTTGTGGTGTTTGTCATGGGATTTTCCGACCAGGCTTTTGGGGCTGGTAAACATCTGAAGAATCTGCCGCCCTACCAATCCTGGGCCCGATTGGTCGCCGCCAGTGGCCTGGCGGGAGTGCTCTATACTACAGTCGAGCCGGTCAGTGATACCTTGCACTGCATCGAATACTTACAGGCCCATGCCGACGAACTCAATCTCGAAGGCAATAGTATAGGGCTCTGGGCGTGTTCCGGTAATGTACCGAACGCCATTCACTTGTTGAATTCGAAGCAGGGGATTGATTGCGCGGTGCTCAGCTACGGATTCATGCTCGATTTGAATGGATCGACTGTTGTACGCGATGCGGCTGCGCAATATTCAATGGTAAACCCTAACAGTGGTGAAGAGAGTTTTCCCGAGGCCACTGCATTGATGGTGGTCCGTGCCGGCAAGGACGAATTTGCAGGAATCAACGAAGGCATCGAGGCATTCGTCGCGGAAGGGAGGGGGAGAAACAGTAATCTGGAATTTATTGACTACTCCGAAGGTGTGCATTCCTTCGACGTGCTCGACTCATCGCCACAATCGATCGAGATTGTGAAGCGGATGCTGCAATTCCTTGAATCCAGACTTAAGGTTTAGTCAAGCAGCCAGTAAAAAAGGCGTCGAAGTGTTTGCTTCGACGCCTTTTTTGAGAACAACTAACTGGTCAATTGGTTTCGTAGGTAGAAAACTGCTCTTCTCCATCGCCGTTTATCAATTCACCATATTTCTGATTATCAGTGAAGTTTAGCTTCAGGAAGGCATACACATAGGTGCCCAGTGTCCCCAGATCCTGGCCACTATTGGAAGGCAGCATATGATCTCCCTCGGCGAATTCCAGGTAGACCCTCGATGTAGAGCTATTAATCGCATCGTAAAGCAAACGCCCATGAGTTTCCGGTGGCGCAATCGTGTCTTCGGCACTGGTCACGATAAGCGTCGGAACATCGACACCGCTCAGGTCACCTTCGAAGGATTGGCCGAGTTCACAACAGTAAGGTGTCAGTGGAATAACCGCTTTAATCTGGGATCCCAACTCTTCCGCCGCGCGTAGCGAGGCGCCGCCGCCCAGCGAATGACCCATGATGCCCACGTTACTCGTGTCGAGCTTGTTACGGATCGGGCTGTCGGGATTATCGTTCTCAGCCTTTAGGAATTCGACGCCGGCTATCAACGCATTCTTGCGTGCTTCGAGGGAG
>DMJN01000048.1 GCA_003451715.1 Gammaproteobacteria bacterium
ATGATCCGCAATATACCGGGCGGCGAATCCATACTCGGTCGTGGCGGTGGATCCGGGGGAAGTAATAACCGGGGATTCGGCTCCTCCGATTCACAGGTTTTGATTAACGGTCGACGCATGTCCGGCAAGATCAATAGCATGTCTACCACACTGGCACGAATTCAGACTGCACAGGTCGAAAGAATTGAACTGATTCGGGGCAATGCCGAAGGTCTGGATATTCGCAATGAAGGGATAATTTACAATGTCATTCTAGATGAAGGGGTGGGTGAATCATCCTCCGGTTTCTTAGACGTGGGTGTCACTGAAATCGACGGCATGTCCATGGAGCCAGAGATACTGGCATCCTACAACACCACTGGCGGACCGCTTGAATTCGGTGTGAGTTATCAATACCAAACCCGCCCACGCCTGAATAAGGTTGATGAGGACATACTGAATCCAGATCGTACACCCCGAGAGTTTCGTTCACTATTTAATGCAACGAAGCGAGACAATCATAGAGTCACTGGCAAGCTCGCCTATGAATTTTTAAACGGTGCCATCCTGCAATTGAATGGACTCTATTCCGACAACGAACGAACAGAGGACAGGGAGGAAGATCAGTTTCTAATTGGGACCGGTGGTATTCGGATCCCGAACGCCATCGAAGAAGGCGACTTCAGTTTTTCGAATGAGGAATTCGAAATTGGTGGAGACATGGAATTTCAGGTAGGAAATATTGGTCAGCTTAAAACACTATTCGTGGTGAATCGTAGAGATAACACGGACAACATTATTCAAGACACGATAACCGATGGCATGACTGTGCGCTTGTTCTCGAATTTCGCCGATTACGAAGAAGACGAAACTATCGTCCGGTCCGCCATGACCAGCATTTTCGGTCGTCATACCCTGGAGTATGGTGCCGAAGCTGCGTTTAACACGCTGGATCGAACCTTCACCTTTAATTACGATCCACTGGAAAATGCTGTCGTCGAGGAAGATCGTTATGAGGTATTTGTTACCCACAATATTCTATTGACAGAAAAGACCAGCCTGCAATCAGCTCTCACGGAGGAATACTCAACTATATTTCAAGACCGTGAGGGTCAGACTAACGAGCGCAGCTTTCGGTATCTTAAACCGCGGGTGGAACTCCGCTACGATCTGACTCCGACAGACCAGTTTCGCCTGTTAGCAGAGCGCACTGTCAGCCAGCTCAATCTCAATGAATTTGTGGCCAGCCGCAATATCGAAGACGATCTAATTAACTTCGGTAATCCAGACCTGGAGCCTGAAAAAACCTGGTCCTATTCCATCGGTTACGAACGACGATTTGCTAATGATGGCGGCTCGATTGAGTTGAAAGCACTCTATGAAGATATTTCCGATCATATCGACAAGATCCTGATCGGCACTGACGATTCCGGCGTGGGCAATATCGGATCCGCCTGGAGAAAGAATCTCGAATTCAGTCTCAACACCCGCTTTGGTTTTATTGGATTTCCGTCTGCGGTGTTGACGTTCTCCTACACCTGGGAAGATTCTAAAACTACCGATCCTTTCACCGGACAAAAACGCAGACTGCGTAACTCGACACCCGATTACTTCCGGGTAAATTTCCGTCATGATGTAGAGGGCACCAACCTCGCCTATGGTCTTAATGCGCACCGGCGTAGCGGCCGGCTACGGCAGGACGTGTCCCTTTTCGAGGTTACCCAATTTGAAATACATTTGGGCACGGCTTTTGTCGAGTACAATGTCACCCCGAATGTAAGACTTCGATTCGCAGCGGCTCATTTTCTGAATGAAGATGGCCGTACTTTCGATAAGACTTTTTACGACGGCAATATAGCCAATGGTGTCATCAAGAGAATAGATTACCAGGATTGGACGATAGATCCTGACTACGTGCTAAGTCTACAGGCAACGTTCTAGCGGAATCAAAGGGGTCAGAGACGTTTGATTTTCCAATAACATTATTGGTCACTAAAAGCTTGAATCAAACGTCTCTGACCCCTTTGATTCCTCTGTTGCTAAAAATAATGAGAAAAGTGTTCTGTAGCCATTTTCTTTGGTCTACACTGCTTCAACTCTGACCAGTCTATGAGGGAGTATTCCATGAATTTTTTGCGCACAGGTCAGCGCTTTCTGCTAGTTGTGATAGTGGCGTTTGTGCTGCCTTCGACGCTCATAGCCCAGGCTCCTGCACCGGAAGACATTTTCGGTTTCGAACCCGGTGATGACTATAAACTGGCCAGTTACGATCAGCTACTGGATTACTATCGGGAGCTTGATGCGGCGAGTCCGCGGGTGGTCTTACAGGAAATAGGCAACACCGTGCTGGGTCGGCCATTGCTGCTGGTACTCATATCCAGTGAGGACAATCTCGCACAACTGGATCGCTGGCAGCAGATCAGCACAGATCTAGCACGGGCCCGGATCGACGATGCAACAGCGCGGCAGCATGCCGAGGCGGGCAAGGCTGTGGTCTGGATCGATGGTGGCTTGCATGCCACGGAGGTTGCACCATCCCAGATGTTGCCGAATCTGGCACACCATATGGCGACGGATGAGAGTGAGGAAACCCGACGCATTCGTGACAATGTAATTCTGTTGCTGATGCCCAGTATGAATCCTGATGGCCTGGAGGTAGTGCGTACCTGGTACGAACACAATCTTGAGACCCCCTTCGAAACCACCCGGCCTCCGGAGCTCTACCATCACTATGTCGGACATGATAATAATCGTGACTGGTTCATGAACAACATGCCGGAAACAGCGGCGGTCAGCGAGGTCCTATACGAACAGTGGTACCCTCAGATCGTCTACAACCATCATCAGACCGGACCATCCTGGGCACGCATCTTCCTGCCCCCTTTTGCCGATCCGGTTAACCCTAACATACATCCTGGGGTAACTACGGGTGTAAATCTTGTCGGTTCCGCTATGTCCAACCGATTTGCTATGAAGCAGATGCCGGGGGCGGTTTCCGACATGATCTACAGTATGTGGTGGAATGGTGGCATGCGAACCGTGCCCTACTTTCACAACATGATTGGCCTGTTGACTGAAACGTCTCATGCAACGGCTTCACCACGTTATTACGATCCCGAGGAGCGACCCGCGCAGGTGGGGAATCCCCGGCGCGGCCAGTCCGCTCCCACCAGCGGTGTGGACATTTTCTACCCCTACCCCTGGCCAGGCGGTGACTCCCGCTTCAGCGACCCGGTGCGCTATACCTTCACGGCCTCCATGGCGGTACTCGATATCGCTGCCGATCTCAAGTCACGCTGGCTCTATGGCATTTATTCTATGGGCAGGGACGCCATCGCTGCAGCTGATGAGGATCGTTTTGCCTACGTGATTCCAGCCCGGCAATGGGATCCTCAAGAGGCTCGCAACCTGGTGGAGATCCTGATGCGTGGTGGTGTGGAAATTGAGCGCGCCAGCGAAAATTTTTCTGCCGGCGAACAGGACTTCGTAGCTGGTTCTTTCATCGTCTATGGCAACCAGGCATTTAGAAATTATGCGATCGATCTTCTGGAGAAACAGAATTACCCGGACCGCCGCCGCACGCCCGATGGCCCGCCGGATCCCCCCTACGATCTTGCCGGCTGGACTCTTCCCATGCAGATGGGGGTGGACGTGGTGCGACTCGATGATGCTTTCTCTGCCAGCAGTCAGCCACTCGATGCCTACCCTGACATAGAACCCGGAACGGTATCAGGTGATGCCAGCTTCGGCTTTGCATTCTCGGCTCAGTCCAATGCCAGTGTCCACGCTCTCAACCGCCTGACTCGTGCCGGTGAACGGGTGTTCCGGGCAGAGGAAAGTTTTAGCGCAGGAAACACAGACTTTCAGGCCAGAAGTTACATCGTTGAAAATCGAAGTCAGGATACCGTCGACCGGGTAAATGAAGCGGCGGAATCCTTAGGATTGTGCTTCGTTGGTTTGAGCAACCCGGTGGATACTGAACTTACACCGCAGAAAGCTGTACGAGTGGGTCTCTACAAGTCCTGGGTAGCGAACATGGATGAAGGCTGGACGCGTTGGCTGCTGGAGAACTATGAATTTGACTTCGAAACACTGCTCGACAGCGACGTGCGTGAATCCGATCTATCCCGATTCGATGCCATCCTCTTGCCAAGTCAGGGCGCGGCCTCACTGTTGAATGGACATACAAGCGGGACGATGCCGGATGAATACGTGGGAGGCCTTGGTCTTGCCGGCGCCCTCGCCCTCAAGCGTTTCGTGGAGGCCGGCGGCACACTGGTCACCCTCGATGCCGCCAGCGATTTCGCCATTCAGCAGTTCGGATTGCCCGTGGAGAATACCGTGGCCAACGCCTCAGCTCGTCAGTTCTTTATCCCCGGTTCCCTGATTCGAGCCGAAGTGGATACCAGCCACCCCCTGGCCGGGGGAACGCAAGACCAAGTGGCTACCTCCTTTGTGAACAGTCGCGCTTTTGAAGTGGTCTCGATCCCTCGCACTCGTGAAGGGGGCACAGAACAGACGGCGGAGCCACCGGAACAACCCGTGGAAACGATTGTCAGCTACGCCGGCGATGAGATTCTAATGAGCGGCTGGGCACTCGGGGAAGAAGACTACATCGCTGAAAAAGCGGCCATGATGAAGGTCGGTCTCGGCGAAGGCAGCGTCGTACTATTCGGATTCCGACCGCAGTTTCGAGGCCAGCCACGGGCAACCTACAAATTGCTATTCAACTCACTCCTGCAGTAAATCAAAGGGGTCAGGGACGTTTGATACGAGAAATCAAAGGGGCCAGGGACGTTTGATTCGAGCTATTAGAATTAAACGTCCCTGACCCCTTTGATTATCCTGACCCCTTTGATTATCAAAATCCTTATTCAGCCAGTGGGTTGGGGCGGATTTGAAATTTCACGATTTTCGATTTGGTGCCCTTGCCGCCTTCCATGTGCCAGTTGGCGATTGAGCCAAAATCAGCATACACGGCGGAGCCTTTCCAGCCCGCAGCGGGATCGTCGATACGACCGTCCATTCCACGGGAATAGAAACCCATTGGATAAGGTACACGCATTACCACCCATTCAGATGTCTCGGGATTGAGTGCCAACAGAGAATCTGAACCGGTACCGTTGGCAATGGGAGTATCCCTGCCCAATCCCAGGGTATCGAATTGGTCGACCCAGTTGTAATAGTGGTGGTCGGCACCTGCAGCCGACTCGGCACCCTTCAATCTGGGGCCCGGTGCGCGGTACAGCGTCCAGCCCTCGCGGCAATGTTGACCGGTAGCGGTTGGACCATTGGTGACTTCGCATTTGCTCCTGTCGAAGCTGGCCATATGGCCGCTGCCGGACAGCGCCGTCCAAATAATGCCTTCGCTGTCGATGTCGATACCCCGCGGCGCGAAACCCCATTGGTCGCGATCCAGGTCCTCAAGATTGAATGGAGGCTCGTAGACTTCCGTCTTACAGGTAAAAGGCGGATTGCTACCGGGATCGAGTCGAAGTATCTGTCCCGGGGTTGGCTGGGTGCGGGTTATCCAGACCGATCCGTCTGCAGGATTGGGAATAATGCCGTAGGCAAAACCCACCAGGCGGGTATCTCGCCCGGCCACGGGATCCTGGCGCGGCTCGTTCCAGGGCCGGGTAATGACGCCGTCTCCATTGGTATCGATCACAGTGGGACACCAGCCCTGTGATCCCAACTCGTCACCAGTTTCGTCCCAGAGCCTGGTATTGATCCAACCAATGGCTTGCGTGTCACCGCTGAACCAGAGCGTGTCGTCGCTATCGCTGGCAAACTGCAAGTGATGGGTGGAATAGCAGGTGTCTATTAGAGTCATTTCCTCCGTAGCCGGATCGAAATAAGAAGCATGACGAGTGGACATATTGAGTGGGAAATATTCCGCGGATGGATTTGTTGAGCCGGCCTTGCAGTCATCGGTGTTAGGCTCGACCCGCACTTGTGATGTCATCCACACCCGGCCCTTTTGATCCATCATTGGATTGTGTGTGTCCGCTGCGGCCTCGCCGTGGAATATCTCCTCATCCCCATAGAAAGGAGAAGTAACGAAATCACTAATGGCTTCGCCGCGGGTGCGCATGGGCACTAGGAATTCCCGGGCAACATGGGTGTTCGGGTCTACTACCAACAGCGAACCGTGGCCCTCAGATACTCCGTAAAATGGCCCATTTGCATTCACCCGCGGATTGCGTTTATCGGTGACGATTTCATCGTGTACAAAGGAAGTCTCATTGCCCCAATCCCACAGGGTTAAGACAATATTGCGCTCTACTCCCTGGGGTCTCGGTGGAGCTGCGGGCACCTCACCGGCGGCGATACGATCGGTCCAATCGGCATACATGGCAATAGTGCGTTCGCGGCCCATGGTAGCCAGGGTGCGGTTCATCCAGCCGCCGTATTGACCGAAGTTCACCCGGTTACTCCAAGCTTCTTCCGTGGATTCGTAAAGATGCCGTATATGACCCACCTCTCTGGTTAATTTATTTCCCAGTTGGTGGCACAGCTCGCAATTCTGTTTCAAAGAATCGATATAGGCTTCCTGGCTCTGCATGGCCGCGCCCACCCCTCCGATCTGGGAACCAGGATTGATGAATTCATCGAGGGAGGGTGGCTCAACCAGGCTATACCAGTAGCTCGATGGGTAGATCTGTGCCGCTTGCTGCTCATCAATCGGGTAGGCTGCCTCGAGCACAAGATTGTCTCCGGGCTGCGCCTGCACCGCAGCCGAATCCCTCAGGCCATAACCTCGCACCCACACGCTATAGCTTGCATCCGGCAGCTCCGGTAGCAGAAATTTTCCGTCATCGTCGGTGACGACAATTTTTATGAAATTAGTGGCCAGATCATCTGTTTCGGCAATCACCCAGACGCCAGCCTCCGGGCCGTTGTTACCGGCAACCTCGCCACTTATGGAAGCCGCATTGAGATTTGCCATAGCTAACAAGCCAGTCATAAAGAGGAGCAGGGCTAGCGGTGTTTTCAGGTAGTTTGTTGATCTTTTCACGATTATTTCTCCATCCGTGTGCAACAGGAAGATTAGTCTAGCAAGTAAAGTGCCCGATAAATTGATATCGCGCAATTTCGTAGAGAGGGGGGGTCAGCCGGGGGCCGCTTGTAAAATAGTGATGATCCAACTCTCACATTATCGAGTCCTGGCTCGCTATTTAGGCAATGCCCCCTTTAACTCAATTTTCTGAACTGTTCTGTTCGCGCTGCTCCCTTTCCCTAAAACGCGCGCCCCTTAGTGTCGCCGTCATGGCATAGTTGCCTTCGTGGCAGGCGTACTCATAGGGGATCTGATCAGACTTCGGCCAAACCATTTCGCCGGTATAGGAATCCGTGTAGTCGGCATCCTCTGCCGTAAAGCTGTACAGCAATCCCCCGCCCCCACTGATTGGGCTGAAGCGTTCAACCACACGGCGCTCAGCCGGTTGGTGAGGCTGATCCAGAAAATTAGTAGTTTCCACCACGAGAGTATCGCCTTCCCATCGGCCGATGGAATCCCCATCGAAAGTGGCCAGGGTAGCGGGCTTGTGCGTGTCATCGTGGATGCGGATTATCCTGGCCCAGTGCATCCACTCGATGTAGAGCATCAGGTAATCGTCGGTCTGCACGATGGTTTTCAGGTTGTTATAAACTCGCGGCGTGATGGGAATTGACGCGGATTGATGGTAGATGCAGCGAACCGTCAGGGTCGAATTTTCAGGACCATCATAGGGTTGTTCACCGGTCTCCAACCACCAGGCACCGTCCCTTTCCGGCCAGGCAAATTTCGGCGCCGCATCGGCTTTGGCCTGACCTTCAGGCGTACGAGGAGGCATGCGCCCATTGGCAGGGTAGGTCATGATGGACGTACGGTACTGACCGTCAATGGTGAAGCCATCACTGCCCCGGTCGAACCAGAAATCGTTGTAAGAGCCGATATTGCCTCCCTGTTCGGGCTCGCTGCGATTGGGATCGCTCAATTCGGATCCGCTGGCCCGGGTATTCATTTCACGATCTCTTAATCTCTGAACTTCTTCCGGATTCAGGTAGAGACGGTCACCGAATGCCGTGGGTCGCTCGAATGGAGTCAGGGTAGAAATATCGTAATTTCCACTGAAATCAGGTTTGCCCGAGGGCGTACGCGCAATGCCATCCTGGGCAATGACCAGGGTGGGCACCAGGATAACGGGTAAAGCGGTAATGAGAGCAACTAGTATTTTTTTCATAGTCTCCTCCTGAGGAAGGATGTTGCCGATACACTGCTGGTTTTTCATTCTACTCGGATTAGCGGCTTAGGAAAGGGGAATGAGTGATCAAAGGGGTCAGGGACGTTTGATTTTCCAAAAACATTATTGATCACTAACAGCCCGAATCAAGCGTCCCTGACCCCTTTGATTTCCCTAACAGCTTCAATCAAGCGTCCCTGACCCCTTTGATTTTGACCCCTTTGATTTCTCATCCCGCTACTTCAGCCCCATTTCTCTCAACCAATTACTGCACGCCGTCGGGCCACTCCGCTTCGCTCATTGGGACCGTCACGAGTTGGGTCGGGTCGATGACGACGTGCCTAATTCGTTCTCGTCGCCAGGTGTAGCTGATGTGCACGAGGCCATCGGATGTCTGGATCACGGCAGGATAAGAGTACTCTCCCAAGTCACGCTCCAGCACCAGCGCCGCCTCCCACAGCAGGCCGTCCTGCGAAACCGCGACGTTCAACGGTGAGCGACCTCGGGCCGTATGGTTATAGACGATCAGATGGCGTCCGTCGCTTAATGTGACTGCATCGGTCCCCGAGCTCGGATTGGGAAGTGCCATCAGCGTGACCGGGCTCCAGCTTTGCCCCTCATCCTCCGACCAGGTCTCGAACACGCGCCCCGAGCGCGAACGGCCTACAGCCTGTAGCCGACCCTCGGCATGAATCAATATGCTGGGCTGGATCGCCTGCACCTCGGTGCCAATGGGCGCAGCACGTGGGCGCACCACACTCCAGGACCTGCCCCCGTCTATCGACCGCTCGAAGTGGATGCGCCAGGTACTGGGACGTTCATCGGTTTCGGTGCTACTCGGGCTGATGATCGATCCGTCGGCAAGTTGAACCGGCTTGTTCTTAATTGGACCGAGTACGCCTTCTGGCAAGCGCTGCGCCTCACCCCATGTAATACCACCGTCCTGAGAAGTGCGGGCTTCGCCCCACCACAGTCTGGGGCTGGGGCCCACCTTGTAGAAAAGCGTCAGCACACCGTCGGTTGCTGCGAACAACACCGGATTCCAGCACGGATAACGACTGCCGTCGGGCTGGACTCCGGTAGCCACCTCAACGGGAGCGGTCCACTCAACCCCCACCTGCCTGGACATCCAGATACTAACGTCCTCGGCACCCTCACGGGTACCACCGAACCAGGCAGCAACGATGCTATCCGCGGTTTCCACGAGTGTAGAAGCGTGCACGCTCGGAAAGGGTGCGCTGTCGAAGAGGAACTCGGTTCGCAGCACGCCACGGGCTGCCAACTGAGGGGCCATGCAGGCCGACACGCTCATGCCGAGCATCACAACCAAGGCATAGGATTTCCAGACCATAAAGTCTACCCTTGAAGACGATGTAAACAAAAACCCATCGCAAGCGCTGCGTAGCTGCCAAAGCTCAGAATCGCTAGAAGAATTGCGGAGAGCTACGGTGGCAAAATTTCTCTAGAGCCATCCAAAGCAAACGCATCGAAATTCTTGTTCAGCTGGCCAGTATCCAGTAATCACCCAAGCAGTGGATTTGAGACGACCAATAATTACAGGGCTGACATGGATGCTGTGTGCTTGAAGCAGTATTGCGTTTCCTGCGATATTTCACTTATAGCAAATTTGCCTCAAGCATAACTTCCTGCAGGTGTTGAGGCAGCAGTGGTTTGCAAAAGCATCCCAATATATTCACTCCTTCAATTCGACCGATGAGTTCGGTTGTTTCCAAACAATTGTGGTCAATACCCGTCACTAGCAAGAGTGGGGTTGTAATGCTTTCGTTGATAGAATAATTGAGTACGTCGAATATGTCATTATCCGGAAGATGAAGATCACAGATAATGAGTTCGAAGTCTTGATAACTATTCAATAAATCCATTGCATTCGATAAAGTGCTTTGTCCATCAACGACTATGTTTTCAATACTGCATTCTTTGATAAAAGCGCGAGTGGTTCTCACCAGCGCCTCCAAATCATGGAAATCATCATCAATAACTAAAATTCGTCGAATACTCATTTAGAGCAGTTTCCGACTGTTAGTGATTACAGTTATTGATCTATATCGACTACACGCCAAATTGGCAGTTGGCGAGCGTCAGCGATCTCTACGACTTTGTCTTCAAAATCGGCGTTGATCTGCAATTGTGCTTCGGCGCCGCCTTCCGAGGCGATATAAACTGGTTTTTCACCGCTGAGGATTAGATACCACAGGCTTGCCCGGGGACACTAGATCGGTGCGCCTGGTGGCATGGGCAACGGCGCAGTCAATAGCGTCTGGCTGGCATTGTTGTTGAACCAGTTGTTGATCTCATCCAAAGCCAACCGGTAATTGGCGAGCCAGAGCGGATCAGCCGGTTGTTGAGCCGCCAGCCAGTCACTTAGCGCATGCAACGCAAGACTCACCTGAGACTTGATCTGATTATCCACCGCATCGCTGCGTACCAGTTCCATCAGGCGATACAGCAGCACGTGGTTTACGGTCCGTTGAATGGCGGCGGACTGACCTTGGCCGGTCGTCGCATAAAAAACCCGCTGCAATAATCTCTCCAGAATCTCATATACGGCCGGCAGCGAGGGGTCTGTGCCATGTAAATTGTCTATTCTGGCCAGGCGCTGGCTTTGAAGAATACCGGTGATGGTATGATCCGCCGCGGTTTCTGCAATGGCGAGGTAGTCGATTCCCTGTGACGTGCGCAGGGGAAAGCTCTCCCGGGACCGGCCATAGCCGAGAGGTTTGGGCGGAATGATGTCCAGAATCGACACAGGTATTGCCAGCACCGCAGGATCCAGTGTCGCTAACAGGCCATCCAGCGCTTGCCACTGCTCTTCCGTGGGCACCGGGACTACGATGGTGTCGTCGGCATTTGCCCGTCCATCATAGACGGCATAATCATAATAGGTGCCACCGACTATACGGTGCACGGCCTCTACCTGGTAGCGATGCAGAAAATACAGCGGTACCAGCACCTCTTCGAGTTCGGCATAGGGTTGACCCGGATTCAAATTGCCCGCGCCGAATCTGGCCAGCGCCTGCTGCCTGACTTGTAGCAGTTGAGCTAGCTGCTGGGCGGGGTAGGCACCGTTGTCC
The DNA here is from genome assembly GCA_003451715.1 of Gammaproteobacteria bacterium. GTDB lineage: Bacteria > Pseudomonadota > Gammaproteobacteria > Pseudomonadales > Pseudohongiellaceae > UBA9145. The sequence goes on from DMJN01000048.1 coordinate 11,297, forward strand.
CACATATGGGACAGGGGATGAGCTCCGCCGGGTGCGCGGCTGTCTCGGTCAGAAATAAAATGCAGCCCGGCATCCCTATTCTCCTGCAGAGTGTTGGCCAGGCCGGTAGTTTCTTCTGCCAGTGACGCGTATTCGCTGTATCCATACTTGATGACCTGGTAATCCCACTGTCCGAGTCCTATGTCGTAGGCATTCAATGCATTCAAGACTCCATTGTCATCGATATCGATAAGTGGATGCGGATAATCCATCACAGATGCTCTCTGGTTCACGCTAGCAGCAAAATTATGAGCAATGCCAAGTGTATGACCTACCTCATGTGCGGACAGCTGGCGAATGCGCGATAGCGCCAGTTGCTGTATCGATTCATCGGCACCTTCCATGGCTAGGCCGATGAGCGACTGGGCAATACGATAATCCTGTCTCACCCTTAGCGAACCGAGCGTTACTTTACCTTTGATGATCTCACCGGTGCGCGGATCGGTGAGGCTGTTACCGTAGGACCAGCCACGCGTGGAACGGTGCACCCACTGGATCACGTTGTAGCGAATATCCATCGGGTCTGCACCTTCCGGCAGCAGTTCCACTTGGAAGGCATTGTCGAATCCAATTGCTGCAAACGCATCTGCCCACCACCGTGCGCCGTCCAATAGCGCCGAACGGACAGGTTCCGGAACACCGGGATCCAGGTAATAAACGATAGGTTTCACCGCTTCGCTGCGTGCCGCCGTCGGATCCGCTTTCTGTAGCCGGTGGCGAGAGACAAACCGCTGAGTCATGTCTTCGTTAATGGGTGCCGCGTAGTCTTGGAAGCTGCGCGACCAATAACCGCTCTGGGGGTGAAACTTTCTGGGTGTATAGCCCGGCTCCGGTAGCTGCACGAAGGAGTGGTGCAGGCGAACGGTAATATTCTCTGCCGTTGGTGTGACCGAACGCACCAGGCTGCCACCGCGGGAACTGGTAAAGGTAAGCTGTGCTTCGAATTCCGAGTTCAATGGAAAGTTCCTGGTGCGCGGCATATAGATCGCCGATCGTGGCTTGTCGACGGAATAGTTACCCTGCTCCCGGGCGGCAAGGGTGTTGGCAACGCCATGGGCATCGTCGAGGAAGAAGTCAGTGGCATCCACCAGTACCCGGTCGCCATCGGTTGCTGCGACGGTGAATCCCCACAAGACTGACTCGGCGAAGGCCTCCTCTACCGCGAGCCGCTCTAGGACATTGTCAGACTGGGCCCGGTAATCAAGGTTGATCTGTTTTAGAAATACCTTGTTGCCATGACGCTCAAACTTGACCACCCGCCCGGTCCTTATTTGACCCCGATCCAGACCCAGGTCATTCGAGCCCACTCCTGTTGCCAGGGCATTGGCGTAGAGAAACTCCTGATCCCACTGGTCGATCTCCAGCAACACACTCCCTTCCAGCGCTGAATAATAGAAGTTGAAATAGCCTTCGAAGCGCTGACTATCTACCGTCACCTGCTCTATGGATGGAGGTGGTTCCGCTGCTAGCGCGGTGGCCAGATTCAGGCAGCTCGCGGTGAATATAATCAGTGTAAATAATTGTTTCATTAGAATGCTCCGGCCGAGGCATATTGGTCTGGAGGGAGTAGCTATGTGAGTTGAAACTTTCCACCAAGAGTAAATTGCCCATCCTTGAATAGCAATCAGTGGGTAGCGCCAATTGGACTGAGTCTCAATCTGCAGAGCACAACACTGTCTGTGTGCATTCACAGGTCTATAGGCAAAATCTTCACTCAGCGAAAACCAGTCAGTTTGTTGTTGTTTCGCTAATCTCTCTGCACGTCGCCCGGAATCGGACTGAGTAGCCAATTTCAGTGCCCCGTCGTCCGATAGCTCTATAATTAAATTGTACTTAAAGATTTATTAAGCTATTTTTTGTTAATCGGTTCAACTGAATTAATAGAACATGTCATGAAGATAAGTAATTCGCTGATCCTACTATTCTGTTTTTCACTACAGGTTTCCCAGTCTGGCCTGGCCGCCGAAGACTATACAGTTCCCCGCACCGAATGGGGGCAAGCGGATCTACAGGGAGTTTGGAATTTCACTTCCAATGTCCCTATGCAACGTCCCGAGCATTTCGGGCAGCGGCAATTTCTTACCGATGATGAGATCACCGCAATTCGAATTCAACGGCTTGAGTTAGGGGCGGGGGCCGGCGTGGCGCCGCCTGCGTCTGGAATCGAATCCTACTCCCGTAACATCTGGGTGGAGAACTCAAGATTCGACGGTGACGTGCGCACATCTCATATAGTCTACCCAAGCTATGGGCGTTTGCCTCCACCGGTGGAAGGCATAGAAAATCAACCCGGTGGGGTGGTAGAGGTTGCCGGGCAACGTCCTGTGCGATTTGTAGTTGGCGGCATTAGCCGGGATGGTCCGGAAGATCGAGGATTGTCTGAGCGTTGTATCGTTGGCTTCAACGCTGGCCCACCGTTTACACCAAGCCTGTATAACAACAATGTACAGATCATTCAAAACAGAGATCATGTGGCGATCCTGACCGAGATGATTCATGACGCTCGCATTATTAAACTCGATGCACGTCCGGCCCTGGACGAGAATTTGGGGCTCTGGTCAGGTGACTCACGCGGTCATTGGGAGGACGATACTCTGGTAGTCGTAACACAGAACTTCAATGGCATGACACAGAGCTTCGACGGCTTCGGCACTTCCGAAAACAAAGTGCTCACAGAGCGATTTACTCGTATCGATTCGCGCACACTCAACTATGAGTTCACTATCGATGACCCTTCCACGTTTACTGATAAGTTAACCGCAATAGTGCCCATGACCAAAGTGGCAGGTCAGCTGTACGAGTATGCCTGCCACGAAGGAAACTATGGTATGGCAAATATGTTACGTGCAGCACGCAGAAGAGAAGTCAATGAAGTGTCTGATCGAGTAGCCGATTTGTTTCGCCGGCAATAAGCCAAAGCAGTGGCCACGCTATAGTCAAGGTTGGTTTCGAAGGCAGGCCAGGAATAAAGGAGTCGGAGGGACTAATTTTTAGTCCCTCCGACTCCTTTTTGCTTTTTTTCGCCAGCTATTCCTTGGGCGTACCGTCACCGTTCATGCCCATGGACTCATAGCGTCGCCAGCCGGCCAGGATACCAGGCAGGCCGTGATTGCCCTCATGGCAGGCGTATTCGAAAAGCGGGTCTTCGATGCGGCGCATGGGTAGTCTCGCAGACCAGCTTACGTCCCAGGTCTCCGGATCTTCCATAGTGAAATCGTAGTCCAGCGTATTCTCATCGAGCCGGGTGAGTCGCTCCTCCAACTGCATGCTGGCGGATGAGCCCCTGCCGTTCTGGTTTTGGTAGAAATGTTGAGTATGGATCACCAGGGTGTCGCCATCCCAGTGGGCGATGGAATCACCCTCCCACTTGAGTTGGCGCGTATGATGTTCGCTGTCGATTCTGATGATGCGGGCACGGTGAATCATTTCGTTGACGATGACGATATGATCCTTGGTCTGTATGAGTTGCATATTATTGTTGTAGGCACCCGATGTCATGGGCAGCCCTCCCATCTGTAAGCAGCGATCAGCCAGAGTGCGGGCCTCAGGGCCAAGGCTCAGTCTCCTCATCTCGGAAATTTCGGCGCGACGTTGCCGTCCGGCAACATTAGTAGGCGGCATACGGCCATTGGGCGGATCATAGATAAGGGAAGTCCTGCGGTCGGCGATGGTTTCGACACCACGCTCATACCAGAAATTGTTGTAAGAAATCACGCCCGGTGGATAGCCGGCACCACCCACCGAGTCGATAATGAGGTCCCGGTTCTGGCGACGATTCTCGAATTCCTGCCATTCCTTTGCTTGCTCGGCGGTAAGCACCTCCAGATGTTCCAACTCTCTAGGGCGGTTCAGCGGTGTGAGGGTTCTGTAAGTGTAAGTACCCTGAAAATCGGGCACGCCATACTCGGTACGCGGAATATCGGATGTTTGAGCAATGAGTGCCGGCGCTACTAACAGGCTGACGATGGCTAGACTCAATGTGTTTAGGATTCGATTGTTCATACACTTCTCCATCTTGTTCTCTTTTAAGGATAATCGGGGACAGACCACTATATTGGCAAAAATGTAAAAAGTGATCTGTCCTCGATAACTCGATTAATTGGCTAAGGGG
>DMJN01000264.1 GCA_003451715.1 Gammaproteobacteria bacterium
ATGGCCTGGGATAGATCGACCACGTAGGCGGCGAATTCTTTTTCTTCCTTAGTAATTGCCATTGTCTTGTTTGCTCATTCCCGTAAGACCTCTGCTCACAGATTAAATGCTATGATAGCCTCCCTGAATTTTGCCTAAATGTAATTCGCTTAAGCCGAGGAACCCATAACATGAACGGTAGCATGAACGGTGCCACTGCATTAATAGAAACCCTCGCCGATTGCGGCGTTGAACTCTGTGTCGCCAACCCTGGCACCTCTGAAATGCACCTGGTACAGGCACTGGATGCCGTGCCGCGTATAAAATCCGTTCTCGCCCTGTTCGAAGGTGTCTGCACAGGAGCCGCGGACGGATTCGCCAGAATGACCGGCAAACCGGCAGCTACCCTGCTTCATCTCGGACCGGGCATGGCGAATGGTATCGCCAATTTACACAATGCACGGCGCGCCAATTCACCGATGATTAACATCATCGGTAACCATCCGAATTATCACATTGGCCTGGATGCACCCCTGACATCCGACATCGAAACCCTGGCGAAGAATTTCTCCTGCTGGATCGAATCCCTCAGCACAGCAAGCTCTCTGGCCCAGGACGGTGCCGATGCCTACACCGCTACCCTGCGTCAAAGCAGCGGATCCACAGGCCAGATCGCCACCCTGATCATGGGTGCGGATGCGGCGTGGGGAGCTTGCTCCGGGCCGGTTTCACCCAATGCTCTGCCACAGCGCAGCACGGTCGATGATGGGGCGATAGAAAACATCGCCAGCATTATCGAAGGCGGCGGTAAAACAATGTTGCTACTGGAACACCATGGCACCGATCCTGCCGCACTAGCGGCGGCCGGCAAGATTGCTGCTAAGACGGGCTGTCGCTTAATGACTGGTACCTTCCCCGGACGAGTGGATGGCGGTCCGGGATGTGTTGCGGTGGAACGGCTGCCCTATTTTCCGGAACAGGTCTTGAAAACACTGGAAGGCACCCACAACCTCATTCTGGTGGGCGGGCAAGTTCCAGCTAGCTTCTTCGCTTACCAGGGCTTACCCGGACAATTGACACCGGAAGGCTGTTCAGTGAGCCGTCTCAGCTTCATAGAAGAAGATGCTATCGATGCGCTGAATCGACTGGTTGAACGGCTCGGTGCCGAAAATGAAGCCATCACCTACTTCGATAAGTTGGATATTGACATGCCAACCGGTGAATTGAATAACAAGTCAATCATTCAGTCGGTGGCGGCTACAATGCCGGAGGAAGTAATCGTGGCCACCGATTCCGGTGGCGGCAACGCCGCCTATCCATTCTGTCAGAACTCAAGCCGTAATTCCTGGCTGAGCCTTACCGGCGGAGCGATTGGTCAGGGTGGTCCGGTTGCAGCCGGTGCCGCACTGGCTTGCCCGGATCGGCCGGTATTGGCGCTGTTGGGCGATGGCGGTGCCGCCTATACCAACCAGGCATTGTGGACCCAGGCCCGGGAAGGACTCAACGTAACGACGGTTATCTTCGCCAATAGCTCCTATAACATTCTAAACGTGGAATATGGGCGGCTCGGAGTAACCGATGTGGGTGAGATTGCGGCGAGCCTCTTCGATATCAGCAATCCGACAATAGACTGGGTAGCAATGGCGAAGGGTTTCGGCGCACCTGGAGCCAAGGCCGATACTGCCGAAGAACTGTGTGCGCTACTTCAGCAGAGTTATGAGACACCTGGCCCGTTCCTGATTCAGGCACATGGAGAACTGCAAAGGTAAAACAGCGGTTTTTTATATGTTGTAGAGCCTCTACTTCCAGCTAAAGTGCAGCGTGAAGCTCTCAGCTTGATACATGCCTGCTAGTTCTACTTCCAACTGAAGTTGGGCTGAATACGTCCCAGCTTTTTGTAGAACTCATCATAGCGTTGCTGATCTGATTCCTTGTTGGGCATCAATAACGTGAGCACAGGAATTGTGATTAGCGGTACTAGCAGTGTTATGAATGAAGGATCGCGCCATTCTCCCAGGTATTCGATGAGTTCGTACCACCATTGAGCAAAACCACCAGCAGTGGCATTTTCCACGCCGGCATACAGAGTGTTGAATAGCCACATGGCCAGACCACCGACAAAGCCGGCCGCCATACCGCAGAATGCGGCAACTTCCGATGTCCTTCTCCAGTAAAATACATAAGTCACTGCAATAGCAGGTGGCACTACCATCGCAAAACCCAGTAGCAGCAGTTGCAGTACGGAGCTGATATTTCCCAGCCAGGCAATGAGTGCGGCGACAGTGCCGTAAATGACGGTAACGACTTTATAGGCGCGTAGCTGTTGTTCACTGGAAAAATTCTTTGAACCAGGCACCCAGTCATTGACGAACATTGTGGCACTGGCCAACAGGATAGGAGCGCCGGAAGAGATTACCGCCGCCAGCACTGCTGCCAACGCGATGCCACCGAGGATTGGCCCGGTATCGATAGCGAGTTGCGCAATATTCAGGTAGCTGCTCAATCCGCTCTCACTTCCGTAAGTTGCCATGGTTAGAATACCGATGAATCCAGCTACCAATGGCATCAGCGCAGCAATAACACCGGCGAAAAAGAAACCGGGAATCAGGTAGTCTTGCTTGGCGGCTGAACTGGCATAATTGGCATAGACCGATGCCGCCGGTGTGTGAATCGTGGCCGCAATGAACAAGGCGATGATGGTTGCCCAACCAATTCCGGTGAAGCTCCACCAACGCACTTCATCCTTGTTCGCCGCCGCGAGCATCTCCTGGGATTGTGCAACCACGGCTTCCCATCCGCCGATGTTATTCATGGCGACCATGCCCACCAGCAACAATCCGAAGATAATCACCGTGCAATGCACCACATTGGCAATTGCCGTGCCCTTCAGACCGCCTGTCACGGTAAACGATATAATCAGTAATCCGCCGATGACGACCCCGACAACGAAGGGCAGGCCGGTTACACCACTAATGATGGAGCCAATGACATAGGGTTCAATAATATTGACGACCAGATATTCTGTCTGCACACAGAGACTGGTTAACCATTGGCAGCGATAGGATCCGAAGCGATGGTCGAACACCTGTCCCACACTGACTACTTTCAGGCGTCGG
>DMJN01000059.1 GCA_003451715.1 Gammaproteobacteria bacterium
ATTGACTATCGGTATGAATCCCGTGCCACCGATGGCACCAAGACTGGAAATGGTAAAGCAGGCACCCTGCAACTCATCGATGCTCAGCCTGCGTTGTTTGGCCTTGTCCGTTAACTCAATAAGCTGTTCTGCTAATTGCCAGATTGTCTTCTTGTCCACATCTCTGATAACCGGCACCACCAGACCTGCGACCGTGGCAACGGCTACTCCGATATGCAGGTACTTCTTTTGAATGAGGTATTCGCCGGAAGAGTGCAGTGAAACATTGAATTGTGGGTATTCCTGCAGCGCCTTGGCACAGGCCTTCAGCAGAAACGGCATGAAAGTAAGCTTGCTGCCCCTTCTTTCTGCTTCAGGCTTTAGTTCGACGCGAAACGCTTCGAGATCGGTTACGTCCACTTCATTGAACTGCGCCACATGTGGAACTACAGTCCAACTGCGATGCATATTCGTTGCAGTGATTTTCTGCAACTTGCTGCGAGGTATTCGTTCAATATCCCCGAATTGACTGAAATCTATATCGGCTATTTCACCAGCTGCCGGTGCCGTCCCGGGTGCATTGATGCGACTCTTGACGAAAGTCTGTATATCCTCTTTTAGTATGCGGGATTTCGCCCCACTACCCGGCACCACAGTCAGATCCACACCCAATTCACGAGCAAGCTTTCTGACCGCCGGACCTGCATAAACCCGAGTACTCGAAGCTGCTGTGGCGGGCGGCTGCACTACTGGAACCTTCGAGATTACAGCAGCGGCTGGTTCACTCTCCTGCTCAGCTTTCTTCTTCTTTGGTGGCTGCTCCGCGGGTAGATCATTCGCATCCGAATCGACGTCAAGGGTGGCTAAACGCAATATTGCTGATCCCGTCTTCACTTTATCGCCCAGCTTAACGAGCAGCTCTTCCACACTGCCTGCCTGAGGCGACGGTACTTCCATGGCTGCCTTGTCACTCTCCAGGGTAATTAAAGCGTCGTCACTGGCTATGGCATCACCTTCCTTGATATGAATCTCGATCACATCAACCTCTTCTTCGGTCCCCAGGTCGGGTACTTCGATGAGTTGGGATGTTTTACTGGCCCCTGGCTGAGCTGGCGCGGATTCAGATACCGCGGCCGATGAGCTGGATTCATCTGCTGCTGATTCAATATCCGGTTCAGCTGACTCTGCTGCAACTCCATCTGTTTCCGTTTGTGCAGTTTCCGTCGCCTCTGCTGTCGCGCTACTTGTAGTCTCCAGAGTGAGCATTTCACTGCCGGTCGTCACCTGGTCACCCAGATTGACTGCGATGCTCTTAACCACCCCCGACATCGGTGCCGGGATTTCCATGGCCGCCTTGTCGCTTTCCAGTACCAGCAGGGAATCGTTTTCGGCAACACGCTGACCTACCGAGACCAACAATTCGATTACTTCGACTTCACTGGCATCCCCCAGGTCTGGAACTGTTATATTTTCAATCACCAATGCTGTGTGCTCCGGTAGGCATGATGGTTATGGCATCTTTTATTGCTATATTCACCAGGAAGTGCTCACTGCGCTAGGGGGTAGACTTTGTTGCTGTCGATCCCGGTTATCTTCATATGGTCGATGATCACCGTGTCCGCGATCAGTTCTCTTGCTTTGAGCTCGGTCAAAGCTGCCAGAACGATAAACTTGCTGTCAACTTCGAAGAAGTGGCGCAACTGCTTTCTGCTATCACTGCGACCAAAGCCATCGGTACCCAGTACGCGATAGGAATCCGGTACAAATTCACGTATCTGATCCGAGTACGCCTTCATATAGTCCGTCGCGGCAATGACAGGGCCCTGCTTTGTTTTCAGTTGCTGTGTAACATACGGTACTGTGGCTTGCCTGTCAGGATGCATCATGTTTTCCCGAGCCACCGCCAGCGCTTCTTTTCTCAGCTCGTTGAAACTGGTAACACTCCATACATCAACTGCTACCGAATATTCTTCTCGAAGGATTCGCGCAGCCCTACGCACTTCACGCAGGATGGTACCGCCGCCCAGTAAGCGCAGTCTAAGCTTCTTATCAATGCTCTTCGCGACCTTATATTCTTTGGCAGCTCCATCCTCGAGCAGATACATGCCCCTTTTTATGCCTTCCTCAACCCCCGTCGGCATGGCAGGCTGCTGGTAATTCTCATTCATGGTGGTTATGTAGTAAAAAACCGATTCCATGTTCTCGTACATTCGTTTAAAACCATCCTGTACGATTATCGCCAACTCGTAGGCATAAGCAGGATCGTAGCTGACACAATTGGGAATGGTCGAGGACAGTATATGGCTATGACCGTCCTGATGTTGTAAGCCCTCGCCATTCAAGGTTGTGCGCCCAGCGGTCGCACCGATGAGGAAACCCCGTGCCTGAGAATCACCGGCCGCCCAGCACAGATCTCCTACACGCTGGAATCCAAACATGGAGTAGTAAATATAGAAGGGAATAAGAGGATAGTTATTGACGCTGTAAGAAGTAGCCGCCGCTAGCCATGCGGAAAATGCACCGGATTCGGTAATGCCTTCTTCGAGCAGTTGGCCTTGCTTGTCTTCACGATAGAACATCACCTGATGCGAGTCCGCCGGATCATAAAGCTGTCCCATCGCAGAATAGATTCCCAGTTGGCGGAACATGCCTTCCATACCGAAAGTACGCGCTTCGTCTGGGACTATCGGCACTACCCGCTCACCAATTTCCTCGTCTTTACAGAGTGCGGTGAGCATGCGAACGAATGCCATGGTTGTGGAGAGTTCTCTCTCACCACTGCCGGAAATATGACTCTCAAAGGCATCGGTACATGGAATAGCCAGGCCGTAGGTTTGAGATCTGCGCTGTGGCACTGGCCCACCCAGGGATTCACGCACTTTACGCATATACTTCAATTCGAGACTCTGCTCCGGGGGTCGGTAAAACGGCACATCTTCAAGCTCGTCGTCGCGGATCGGTATACCAAATCTGTCGCGGAATTTTTTCAGAGACTCGATATCCAATATCTTGACTGAGTGGGTTGCATTCTGAGCCTCGGCGGCGGCTCCGAATGCATACCCCTTAATTGTCTTTGCCAGGATCACCGTGGGTTTGCCATTCGGCTTTATTGCCTGCGCGTAAGCTGCGTAGACTTTATAGGGATCATGTCCGCCGCGATTGAGTGCCATGATATCGGCATCGGATAAATGCTCTACCAATTTCAGAAGTTCCGGGCTGGTACCGAAAAAATGCTCACGCGTATATTCACCACCCCGGCTGGCATAGTTTTGAAACTCGCCATCGACCACTTCATTCATGCGTGCCTGCAGAATGCCCTCCTTATCGGCCTGAAACAGAGGATCCCAGTGGCGACCCCAAATGACCTTGATGACATTCCAGCCGGCACCCCGGAACACTCCCTCCAGTTCCTGGATAATCTTGCCATTACCGCGCACCGGACCATCCAGACGCTGCAAGTTGCAATTGATTACGAAGATCAGATTATCCAGGTGCTCTCGACCCGCCTTGCTGATAGCTCCGAGCGATTCCGGCTCGTCCATCTCACCGTCGCCCAGAAATGCCCAGATTCTCCGATCGGCCTGATCGATCAGGCCACGATTGGACAGGTACTTCATGACGTGAGCCTGATAAATAGCCTGAATCGGACCCAAACCCATGGAAACCGTCGGAAATTGCCAATACTCGGGCATCAACCAGGGGTGGGGGTAGGACGAGAGCCCGTTGCCATTCACTTCCTGGCGAAAATTATCGAGTTGCCCCTCATCCAATCGACCTTCAAGGTAGGAGCGAGCGTAGATACCGGGTGCTGAGTGACCCTGGTAGTAGATCAAATCTCCCTCATGATCACCGTCAGGTCCACGAAAGAAATAGTTGAAACCCACATCATACAAGGTGGCAGATGAAGCAAATGTTGAGAGGTGACCTCCCAGGTTGGGATTACGCTGATTGGCCCGCATCACCATCGCCAGAGCATTCCAGCGTACATAGCCGCGCACCTGACGTTCCATGAACATGTCGCCAGGCATACGACCTTCGCGCTGGGGAGAAATGGTGTTGCAGTACGGCGTGTTTACCGTCGTGGTGGGTGTATAGTGACCTAGCTTGACGGCACCATCCTGAAGACTTCCAATCAGGTAATGGGCCCGCTCGATTCCTTCTGCGTCGATAACCGACTTGAGGGCATCGAGCCACTCCCTGGTTTCTTCCGGATTGGCATCGTCTTGCTCGGTCATTATCAAATCCTGTGCTCAAACAACCTTGGCGTTGAATTCTCTTCGCCGTGTAAATTAATTACAAATCGGCCGATATTTTACCGAAGAAGAGGGCCTCATCCAACAAATATCATGCCTATATGTAGTTTTACTACATTTTATTAGAGCTGTTGAAATATGAAAGAATTTCCTTTTTAGTATATAAATTACAAGGGGTTAGCCATGAACTTAACTCGTAATCCCGGGGCCGGAATTTCCAGATGAGCGGAATTCTGCGGTCCAGACCTCATTTCCCGTTCCCATAAGCCTTGCATTGGCTAAATCACCGGAAACACACGCCACCAACTACCCCAATGCACAGAGTCATAAGCAGAGGTCCGCGCTAGCCAACTATGCGCGGAGAGCAGCTATACTAATTGCATCCCGAATATCGTAATAATAGCCAGCACGCACAGCCATATGGCCTGGCTACGCTCAAGCAGTGCCTGTAAGGCTTCAATTTCAGCTGCCAGCTGCTGGCGTGCTCCCTGCTCAGAATCCTGACCAACCGAGTCAGTTTCCGGCTCGACTGCTGCCTGGCCGGACAGGGCACAAGTTGCGTGACCATAGAGCAAATCTGCTGACTCGGTTTCCCCACTTAAGTCCCAGAACGATTGCTTTACGCTTTCAAAACAGCGCTGGAAATTGCCAGCCAATGAGAAGGTAATCGCTGTACGTCGTCAAAGCATATGGA
>DMJN01000137.1 GCA_003451715.1 Gammaproteobacteria bacterium
CAGATCGGGTCTGAACTACTACATCTAATTGGAGATCAGAGTGAAGTTTAGAATTAGCGGATCAACTTTGATTAAAATCGGAATCTTACTGGCGCTCCTTCTATTGGTCCCCTACGTAGTTCCATTCGCATTTGAATTCCTTCTAATGGCAGACTTTTTTGGCTTGGAAGCACTTCTGTTGTTCTTGATCTATCAACTCAAGAACGTGAAAACAGCTTCACTTGCTCATTTGTCAGAACTGAAGAACCACATTCTAGCCACATTCTACTTGCTTGCTGGCACCTATGTATTCCAACCCAAGGTATGTATTAGTCATGCGGCGGGCAGTAGTGTTTTAGTTGTATTTACTTGCTCAGTAGCATTTGCGCTGGCATTGTGGTTGCCTGCCATTTACTTAAGCGCGGGAGTCCTGAGTTGACGACACATCACAATCAAATCCAGGAGACGCACTACGCGCACTCATTACTATACGCGTTATGTACCTCAGGAGAGCAAGAATGAAATTCAAATTTGAATTAAATCAAAAGAACCTGATCAGAATTGCATGCATAGTTATGGTAATCGCGTTATTGCCATTTTCATTTGAACTTGTTTTTCTGATTGATATTGGTGGAATTGACTTCGCTGTTACTTTCTTGATGCTATACCTGGCATCTACTTACAACATATTGATGGCGAAATGGAATAACTTCAGGAGTGAATTTGGCGGGTTTATCCTTTATCTATCCCAGCTTTACATGTTCAAGCCAAAAGTATTTGTGCCACATGCAACAGCAAGCGGACTGATTGTGGCTTTCACCTGTTCGCTATTTCTAGCCTGTCTATTTTGGGTTCCGGTGATGTATGTAAGCTCAGGATTCATAGCATGACGGCACATAACAAACTATTCGGAAGCGAAGTAGCACTAGTGAGCGTTTTGAAATGAAAGCAACAGCTGAATTGCAGGTTGTTCCGATTGGCAGTGGTGTCTCCGTCAGGAAGGACATTACCCGTATTGTGGAACTGCTGCAAAAGTATGACTTCATTATGGAAACACATGCTTTAGGTACTAATATTGAAGGCGAATTGGCAGACATCCTCGCTGCCGTAAATGATATACACGAAACGCTCCACGAAGAAGGCAGCGTTCGTTTGCTTAGTATTCTGAAAGTGGGGACGCACACCGACAAGGATCCAACCTTGGCTGGCAAGCAGCTTTAGCTTTACAGGGTTATAAGCAGGAATACTGCGGATTCTCCAAATCTACTTGTTGTGTGAACCCCAGGTGTTCACCATTGGCCGAAATCGGACATTGAACTAAGTGAACTTTCTGTGCTTAGATAAACAGGCGATATTTAGAACAAGAACACGATCACTTGGAACCAAGAGAGTCTTAGATGAAAATAACAAAACGACTAATTTCCCCGTTATTCATAAGCGTGGCTGCGCTTGCCAACGCCCCTCTGGCCATGAGCCAATCCGGCACCAGCGTGAACGAGGGGGACTGGCCGAATATTCACGGCGGCGATGCGGCTCAGCGCTATTCACCGCTCGACCAGATTAACGCAGAAAACGTTGCTGACCTCGAGATAGCCTGGCGTTTCTCCACGGAAAACTTCGGGCCCCCTACCGATTTCAATAATCCCTCAACACCGCTGGAGATAGACGGTGTTTTATACGCGAATATCGGCGGCACGCGGAACGTCGTGGCCCTGGATGCCACCAGCGGCCAGGTACTGTGGCTGTGGCGCTATCAGGAAGGTGATCGATTCGATGAAGCACCGCGAAAGGGTGCCGGCCGTGGCGTCGCCTTCTGGAGCGACGGTGATACCGCACGGGTTATCGACATCTCCCCGGGCTACCAACTGGTTTCATTGGATGCCAGGACCGGCGTTCCAGACCCGAACTTTGGCGATAACGGCATCGTGGATTTGTACGCAGGTCTGAGAAATGCCGATGATCCCAGATATCCCTACCCCGATATCGGCATTTCTGCGCCACCCTTTGTCATGAATGACGTCATCGTGGTAGGGGCAGCGCACCGCACGGGCGGTCGGCCGCGGTCCAAGTTCAACACCAAAGGGGACGTACGCGGTTTCGATGCGCGTAGCGGCGAGCTACTGTGGACCTTTCATACCATTCCCGAGCAAGGCGAAATAGGCTATGAATCCTGGCTGAGCGGTAACGATATTACCGGCAATTCCGGCGTCTGGGCTGCCATCTCCGGTGACCCGGAACTGGGTCATGTCTATCTGCCGATTGAAGATCCCACCGGCGACTATTACGGTGGCGACCGGCACGGCGATAACCTGTTTTCCAGCGGCCTGGTGGTGCTGGATGTCAAAACCGGTGAGCGTCAATGGCACTATCAGTTTATCCACCATGACATCTGGGACTGGGACGTTCCCTCCCCACCGATTATTACCGATTTACCCAACGGCCGTAAGGTGGTGATGTCGGTGACCAAACAAGCCTGGGTCTACACATTCGACAGGCTGACTGGCGAGCCCATCTGGCCCATTGTGGAACGACCGGTACCATCGGGCGATGTTCCCGGCGAGTGGTATTCTCCGACTCAACCG
>DMJN01000277.1 GCA_003451715.1 Gammaproteobacteria bacterium
AAATACTGGACAGTGAAGAAGAACATATCGATTGGCTCGAGACTCAACTGGGACTCATCGACAAGCTTGGTCTGGAAATCTACCAACAGACCATGATCTAGGGCCCCTCTGGCCATCCACTTGTTCAGGAGCTAACTGGACGTCGCTCGCAGGAGCAAAACTCAGCTGTTGGCCATATTTGACGATAAGCATAGTAGGCTTTTCATTCCGAGCAGTACCATGATTCATCAGGTGCGAGCCAGAGGTGCACCTCGAGTTTAATTTATGCATGCTTGTATCGACTTGGGATCAAACAGTTTTCACTTGCTGATCGGGGAATGGGAACGAGGTCGCATCGAGATTGTCGAACGCTTGAGTGAGAAAGTGCAGCTCGGTGAAAATGTTCACAGCTCGGGGAAAATTTCACCTCAGGCATTCCAGCGTGGCCTGAATTGTCTGCAACGATTCAAACTATTAATGAAGCAATACCCGGTGAAGCAATATTGGGCACTGGGCACTAATACGTTTCGAATTACCGATAATGCAGATGATTTTATCCAATCTGCCAAGACTCTCGGCATCACTATTTCAACCATCACCGGTGTACAGGAAGCAGTGTTGATCTATGCGGGAGTCATAACCTCCTTGCCAGTCTCCACTGCGCAACGTCTGGTTTTCGATATAGGCGGAGGCAGTACAGAAGTAATTGTCGGCAAACAGCACACTCAATTATTGACCGAGAGTCTGCCTATAGGCAGCGTCGCCTGGCGCGACCGATTCTTCAGTAGTGAAGGATATACCCGAGCTGAACTGCTGAGGCAAATGGACGCAGGAGTAGAGGCAGCCTGTGAAGTGTTTTCGGCAATTGCGCCGGGCATACACAGAGCCGGATGGAACGAAGTCTTCGCGTCTTCCGGCACGGTTAAGCTGCTTGCATTAATCTGCCAGGAGCACGGTTATGGGGAAGGCCTGATACGCCTCGATGCGCTATATGAATTGAAACGGTCGATGGCCGAATGTATCGCCACGGGTCGGGAATTGCCTGGATTGAAAGAACGTCGCAGAGATCTGTTGTTGCCGGGCTGGTGTGTCATGGTTGGCTTAATGAAAAGTTACCGGGTAGATACCATTAACTTCAGTGCCACCGCATTGCGCGAAGGGATGCTGGACTTCATGGTGAAGAATGAGAAAACTTTGAAGGCGATGGAACAGAGCGGCCTGCCAGAGGTAAGCTTTGCGAAGGGTTGAAGCGCTATTGAATCAATCAGAGGTTTCTTAAGCCTGAGCCAACTGCTTAAGCAGCAGATTCTGTGCGTCGGGTTGCTGGCTTCCATCACTGGCGCGTTCACAATAATTGCCATCTACCTGTAGTTCCCAGCTTTGCCCGGTGGCATTAATATAAATTTCCATCTCATCCACTATTCGATTTGCCAGTTTCTTCCTGAGAATTGGGAAGCAGACTTCGATACGATTGGACAAATTTCGTTCCATCCAGTCGGCAGATGCACAGTAAACCTGGTGGTTGGCATTCAGGAAATAATAGACTCTGGAATGTTCCAGGAAGCGGCCCACTATGGAGGTTACTCGAATGTTCTCACTTACCCGTGGGATGCCAGTCTTCAAGCAACACACTCCACGCACGATCAGGTCGATCTGTACCCCGGCCGATGAAGCCGCGTAAAGCGCCTTGATGACGGCAGGGTCGGTCAGGGAGTTAAGTTTCGCAATAATGCGTGCTGGCTCGCCCTTGAGGGCCATTTGCTTTTCATGATCGATAAGCTTGAGCAGGCTCTTACGAAGATTAAACGGTGCATGAATGATCAGCTTGGGATGAATCTTCTTGCCCATACCGGTAATTTGTTGAAACACCTTGTGCACGTCGGAACAGAGAGTCGGCTCGGCGGTCAGCAGGCTGTAGTCCGTATAGAGCAGGGTGGTCTTACGATGGTAGTTGCCCGTTCCCAGGTGCGCATAACGGCGTAAGGAATTACCGACTCGGCGCACGAATAGCAACATCTTGGCATGGGTCTTGTAACCCATCACACCATAAACTACCACGGCACCGGCTTCCTGCAAGATGCTGGCGAAGTTTATATTCTCCTCTTCATCGAATCGGGCACGAAGTTCGATGACAACGGTCACTTCCTTGCCATTGCGGGCGGCTTCGGCCAACGCCTCTACGAGTTCGGAGGATTCGTTGGTGCGGTAGAGTGTCTGCTTTATGGACAGTACAGTTGGGTCTTTCGCCGCCTGTCTGACCCAATCGATAATAGGAATAAATGACTCGAACGGATGCAGCAATAGTTGATCATCTTTATCAACCGCGGCGAAGATATCGCTGTTCTCTTCAAGTGCAGAGGGTGTGCCGGGTGAAAATTTTGGGAAATGAAGATCGGGTCGGTCCAGCATACCAATAAGCGCCATAAGGCGTTGCAGATTGACCGGGCCGTCGAGCGTAAAGAGTTCCTCCTCAGAAAGATTGAATCGCTCTAATAGGAAATTGGTGAGCACCTCCGGGCATTCCTTTCCGACTTCCAGTTTGGTCGCCGCACCAAAGCGACGGCTGTGTAATTCGCCCTTCAAGGCACTGGCGACGTCTTCCACTTCGACATTGGACATCTCCAGATCGGTGTTTCTGGTTACCCGAAATTGATGGCACTCCGTTACCGTCATACCAGTGAAAAATTCATCGACGTAGGCATGAACAATTGACGACAGGAACACGAAATTATCACCCTCCGGCATTATCGCTTCCGGAACCTTAATCAATCGCGGTAAGGACCTGGGTGCAGGCACAATGGCGAGCCCACTGTCTCGTCCAAATGCATCTTTACCATCCAGGGATAGGATGAAGTTCAGACTCTTATTGAC
>DMJN01000330.1 GCA_003451715.1 Gammaproteobacteria bacterium
ACCCCCACTGTGTCTTACTGTTAGACGAGATTGAGAAGGCACATCCTGATGTATTCAACCTGCTATTGCAGGTTATGGATCACGGCACTCTGACAGATAACAATGGCCGCAAAGCAGATTTCCGCAACGTCATCCTGGTCATGACTACGAATGCCGGTGCCCAGGAGATGGCCCGAGCCTCCATCGGGTTCACGGAGCAGGATCACACCAGCGATGGCATAGAAATAATCAAGAAAGCCTTCACACCTGAGTTTCGCAATCGACTCGATGGAATCATCCAGTTCGGCTCACTGGCGCCAGCTACTATTCGTACCGTCGTGGATAAGTTTTTGGTTGAGCTGCAGGTTCAACTCGATGAGAAGAATGTCATGTTACACGTCGATGATGCGGCAACTGACTGGTTCGTCAGTCACGGTTATAGCGAATCGATGGGCGCCCGACCCATGGCGCGCCTGATCCAGGAAAAACTCAAGAAAGCCCTGGCCGAAGACATTCTCTTCGGTGACCTATCTGACAACGGCGGGGATGTCTACGTTGGCGTTGAAGAAGATGAACTCAAGCTGGACATCTGCGGCAGGAAGAAAAACCAGGAGAAGAAGCAACTAAGTCCTGCAAAAAATTGATGTACCGCTTTCGGTATTGATTCTAACTAATTGAACGAGCGGGCTTGATTTAACGTGCCCGATAGGTGATTCTGCCCTTGGTTAAATCATAGGGGGTGAGTTCAACCCTGACTTGGTCGCCAGTGAGGATGCGGATGTAGTTCTTGCGCATCTTTCCGGATATATGCGCTGTAACGATGTGACCGTTCTCCAGCTTCACACGAAACATTGTGTTAGGAAGGGTATCTACCACCTCGCCTTCCATTTCAATCTGGTCTTCTTTCGCCATAGATTATCCTCAAGCTCTTGACAGCGGCCGCATTGTGCCGGATTTTGGGCCTATTAGCAAAGAGAGAAGGTGGGTAATCGGTTAAAAAGAAGACTACAGGCGACGCTATCTGGCCAGTCTCCAGTTTCCCTCAATCAGCAACTCCAAGGGACGGAAACTACTCTTGTATTGCATCTTCGGACAGTTCTTAATCCAGTAGCCAAGAAACAGGTAAGGCAACTGGAAACTGCGGGCTTTCTGTACCTGCCAGAGAATCACATGGTAGCCGAGGGATCGATTCTTAAGGGCGGGATCGAAGAAGGTATAAACGGCTGAAAGTCCCTGTTCGAGGATATCGGTGACACTGACGGCCACTAGCTGATCCCGTTGATAGAACAGGAAGAAGCGGGTATCCACCGTCTTGGTCTTAATAAAGGCTTCGAATTGTTCCAGGCTGGCAGGGTACATATCGCCATCGCGGTGCCGGGTATTGATGTACTTCTCATACAGTTCGTAGGATTCTCTGCAGATAAGGTCGTTTCTCTCTATTACCTCCAAGTCCTGATTACTGTTCCAGATTTTTCTGAAGCGGCGTGTCAAAACGAACTGCTCTACCGGTAGCCTGCAGGAAATACAGGCATTGCAAAAATCGCAATCCGGGCGGTACAGATGGGCGCCACTGCGACGATAACCCATCTCGCTGAGTTTGCTGTTCATGGCCTGATCTATAACCAGGTCTGGATCCACGAATACGGTGGCCGCCCGCTGATCTGTCTTATAACTGCAGGGGTGGGGCGAGGTTCTGAATAACCTGACCGAACTAAATGGCTTGTTGTTCGATTTCATGGTCTATAACTACCAGTTCCGATTGCACTTGCCAACGGCCCAGCTGGTTATTTTCTACAATTAGTTCTTCCAGCTTCTGCTCAAAGCCCTTTCGGCTGATCTCAGCTGCACCCATTGAGACGAGGTGGTCGCTACTTACCTGGCAGTCTATTAACTCGAAACCCCATTGCTGCAGGTGTCGCACCAGATAGACCAGTGCGAGTTTCGAAGTATTCGACTCGAGGCTGAACATGGATTCCCCAAAAAATACCTTGCCCAGGGCGACGCCGTATAAACCACCCACGAGTTTCCCACTCGCGCGAATCTCTACGGAGTGTGCCAGGCCAAGATCATGTAATTGACTGTAGGCAGCACACATATCATTGGTTATCCAGGTTCCGCTTGTGCCTTGCCGGACGGTCGCACAATGCTGCACCACAGCAGTAAAATCTTCATCAAATGAAAGGGCATAGGTATGCTTTTTAAGCAGCTTTCTCAGACTCTTGGAAATCCTCAACCGATCGGGCTGTAACACCAGACGTGGATCTGGCGACCACCAGAGAAGCGGTTGTCCAGCTTCATACCAGGGAAAGATACCGCGCCGGTAAGCGCACAGTAACCAGTCCACATTCAGCGCACCGCCGGCAGCTAACAGGCCATTGGGTTCGGAAAACGCCTGTTCTGTCGGCGGGAATCCAACCGGTTCAACTTCGAGCCAGGGCAGGGACATAGGAAAGCCAATCAGCCAGCGGCATCGGAATCCAGAAACTTCTCTGCATCCAACGCCGCCATACATCCAAAGCCGGCACTGGTAACCGCCTGCCGATAGACCTGGTCGGCGATATCACCGGCGGCGAATACACCTGGCACGCTGGTCTCGGTGGCATTACCAGCCAGGCCGGTGTTAACAGCGACATAGCCATTCCTCATTTCCAGTTGACCCTTGAAGATATCCGAATTTGGCAGGTGGCCGATGGCGATGAACACCCCATCGACCTGCAACTTGCTGAGCTCGCCAGATTTGACGTGCTTGATGTTGGCGCCAGTCACTCCCATGTCATCGCCAAGTACTTCATCGAGGATGTTATCCCAGGCGATAGACAGCTTGCCTTCCTCAACCCGTTCGAAGAGCTTTTTCTGCAGAATTTTGTCGGCACGCAGGGCATCACGCCGATGCACCAGGGTTACGTGGGAACAAATATTGGACAGGTACAGTGCTTCTTCCACGGCGGTATTGCCGCCGCCGATCACGGCTACCGGTTTATTGCGGTAAAAGAATCCATCACAGGTGGCACAGGCACTCACTCCTTTACCCATGAAAGCCTGCTCTGACTCCAATCCCAGGTACTGAGCAGAAGCGCCGGTGGCAATAATCAGCGCATCGCTGCTATAGCGGGCGCTATCACCACTGAGCTGAAACGGCCGTTGGCTCAGATCTACTTCATTTATGTGATCAAAAACTACTTTTGTTTCAAATCGTTCTGCGTGATTTTTCATCCTTTCCATAAGATCTGGCCCCTGCACACCCTCCACATCACCGGGCCAATTGTCCACGTCAGTCGTGGTGGTCAACTGACCTCCCTGGGTGAGACCGGTAATGACGACGGGCTGCAGATTCGCCCGGGCCGCATACACCGCCGCCGTATAGCCCGCGGGGCCTGAGCCTAGAATGATTAAACGGTGATGCTGTACTTCACTCATAATTCTACTTCCTGAGGGATTGAGACTACTTTAGTTGATGGCTGCTGCTGAGTTAAAGCTTCGAAGCGGCATTTTACTCAAATTCCAGGGGCAGAGGTGAGTGCTTTACTGTGAGAAGCCCCGCAAACCCGCCACTATGGGCTAATTTGCCTTAATCCTCTGCCTCAATTGCCCGATAACATATGGATGAGCCAAAAATATTTTCAGCTGAGGCACAAGCCCCGAGATCTATGCCAGAAACTCAGATGCAGGGCGCTGGTACAGTCTCAGTGTTCGCATAAGTTAGTTGTAGGTGTTTGAATAAATTGAAAAATATTGCAATGAACAAATCCGCCCCGGAATCAGATGTTGGCACTCTGATGCAACGCCTGATACGCGAAGGGACACTAATCGTCTATTTCCTGCTGGGTCTGTTCCTGTTGATCGCGCTTCTGAGCTACTCCCCTGGCGATCCCGGGTTCACGACTACGGGTAATGGAGACACGGTGGCAAACGCGGTGGGGATCTACGGCGCCTGGTTGGCGGATATTCTACTGCATGTGCTGGGCTATCTGGCCTACGGTTTTCCGGCATTGTTGGGCTACAAGGTGTACACCTCCTTCAGAGAAACCGAACTGGAGTCTGAGTTTTCCTGGCCCATGTTTGGCCTGAAGACCCTGGGATTCGTCTTGCTGATGGTGTCAGCCTGCGGATTAGCGACCCTGCATTTCGAAATCGCCGAGGGTATTCCTTATATGGCCGGCGGTGTAATTGGCTCGCTGGTGGTGGACCTGAGTCTGCCAGTGCTCGCCGCTCTGGGTACTACACTGTTGCTGTTGGCGATTTTCCTGTTTGGATTAACCATCTGCGTGACGATTTCCTGGCTCGCTGTGATCGACAGACTGGGCGCCATGGGCATTTCCTGCTGGACCCTGACTATCACGAAGTCACAGAAATGGCTTGAATCCAAGAAACAGGAGATTGCCACCCGGGAGAAGCTTGAGACGCGTAAACGAGTTCTGGACATCCACATCGAGAAAGAGAAGCAGCGAGTACCACCTACGATCAAAGCGCCTGCACCAAAGCAGGTGACCAAGAGCCCCAGGGTCGAGAAGGAACGCCAGGGAACGCTGTTTGCCACTACATCGGTAAAGGAACTACCCGCTATCGGGCTGCTGGATGCCTGGCTTGATACCAATGATTCGGGTTTTTCCAAGCAATCTCTGGAAGCCATGTCCAAATTGCTGGAACTGAAACTCAAGGATTTCGGTATCGAGATTGAAGTAACTGCCGTCAACCCAGGGCCAGTCATTACCCGATTCGAAGTGCAGCCAGCCCCCGGTGTCAAGGTCAGCCGCATCAGCAATCTGGTAAAGGATCTGGCCCGCTCACTTGCCGTGGTGTCTGTGCGAGTAGTTGAGGTAATACCTGGAAAGACAGTCATAGGTATCGAAATTCCCAACGAAAAAAGAGAAATTATTCAATTGAGCCAGGTCTTGTCGTCTCCCGAATTTGACCGTGCTGGCTCCACTCTCAGTATGGCACTGGGTCATGACATCGTCGGCAAGCCGGTCATAGTCGACCTCGGCAAGATGCCACATTTATTGGTAGCGGGTACCACAGGCTCCGGTAAATCGCTGGGTATCAACGCCATGATCCTCAGCCTGCTGTTTAAATCGACGCCAGAGCAGGTGCGCATGATCATGATCGATCCGAAGATGCTGGAACTGTCAGTCTATGACGGTATCCCACACCTGCTGACACCGGTGATCACCGACATGAAGGATGCAGCTAGCGGGCTGCGCTGGTGTGTCGCAGAGATGGAGCGACGTTATAAACTCATGTCATCGCTTGGGGTTCGCAATCTGGCGGGCTTTAACAAGAAGGTGATCGATGCCAGGAAGATCCGTAAGCCACTGATTGATCCAAGCTGGCAGCCCGACCCGATGCTGCTTGAAGAGGAACAATCGGCCCCAGAGCTGGAGGCGCTCCCCAACATCGTTGTCATCGTGGACGAGATCGCGGACATGATGATGGTGGTAGGCAAGAAAGTGGAAGAACTGATTGCAAGAATCGCCCAGAAGGCCAGAGCGGCCGGCATTCATCTGGTGCTTGCCACTCAGAGACCCTCGGTGGATGTACTGACCGGGCTAATCAAGGCGAACATACCGACCCGCCTGTCATTCATGGTGCAGTCCAAGGTTGATTCCCGCACCATCCTCGGCGAAGGAGGTGCTGAGCAATTGCTTGGCCATGGCGACATGCTATTCCTCCCTCCAGGAGATGGCGTTCCGACACGTGTGCACGGGGCATTCGTTAGCGATGAGGAGGTGCATCGCGTCGTCGCAGATTGGAAGCTGCGGGGCACACCGGTGTATATCGAAGCGGTTACACAAACCACGGACGAGTTGGATACCGGCTCGTTCGGTGCACAAAACGGTGACGGGGAAGAAGACGACACCCTCTACGATGAGGCAGTCCGTTTCGTTACGGAGTCGCGCAAGGCATCAATCTCGGCAGTACAACGCAAGCTGCGTATTGGCTACAACCGAGCCGCCCGTATGATTGAATCCATGGAAGTGGCTGGGGTAGTATCGGAAATGAGCAGCAATGGATCTCGGGAAGTCATCGCACCTCCGCCGCCTCGCGATTAATTCCTCTATTTATTAAGGTGTAGAAGCCCTCTGAACGTTATGCAACGAATCTCAGCAGCACTATTGGCGTGTGCCTGCATTGACACAACTCATGCCCAACAGACAGCAATCGACGAACTCGATACGCTGTTGCAGGGTATTGAAACGCTCTCAGCGACAGTGGTGCAACTCATCGTCGAATCCGACGACGGCATCCTGGAAGAGAGTGATATTCAGATGCACCTCAAGAAGCCCGATGGCTTCTACTGGGAAACACTAAGTCCATTTCCGGAACTGGTGGTGACGAATGGCGTTACGTTGTGGAACTACCAACCAGATCTCGAGCAGGTAGTAATCGAGGATTGGGATACCAGCCGCTCAGAATTAGCAGCACAGCTGTTAAATGGCCAGACCGGGAACCTGGCCGAGGAATATCAGATCGAACTGCAGACTCCGCGTAATAGCGAATCCCGGGAATTTGTCCTGACACCGCTGGCGAGCGACAGCGTCTACGAACGGATATCGATTAACTTCTTCAGCTCGGAGCTGGATCTTATCCATCTCGATAACGCCAATGGCCAGCAGACGGTGTGGCGCTTCAATACAGTCCAGCGCAATGAGCCGATGGCCGATAGCGTGTTCGAATTTAATCCCCCGGCGGGTATCGAAATTATCGAGAATAGCTATGCGCAGTGAGACAACGTCACCGCATAATTGCGGACAGTACACATGCTGAACACCTATCTGGCTACCGCGTTCGGAGGCGCCCTGGGGGCGGTTTCCCGCTACCGGCTGAGCACCGCAGTGGAGCGATTCAACGGCAGCAATTTCCCGATGGGCACCTTCGCTGTGAATCTGCTGGGAAGTTTCCTGATAGGGATGCTGTTTATCTTATTTGTCGAGAAGTTGTCACTGATGGAGCAATGGCGCCCCGTGCTAGTCATCGGATTCCTCGGCGCCATGACGACATTTTCAACTTTCTCACTCGATGCACTTTTGTTGTTCCAGCAAGGCCACTACAATACCGCTCTTTTTTATATTCTGAGCAGTGTCGTAGTCTGCCTCTTCGCTGCCTTCGCAGGCATGCAAGTCTCTCGCATACTGCTCTGAACAAATCGCAGGAACCTGAACATGCTAGACCCGAAAAGGATTCGATCTGAACCCGAACTTTTGGCTAAGCAACTGCTCAAGAAGAAATTTGAGTTGGATGTAATGCGCCTGGCGGAACTGGACGGCAAACGTAAAGAGCTGCAGCTACAGACAGAGGCCTTGCAGAACGAGCGAAACTCCCGCTCCAAGGTAATCGGACAAGCCAAGGCTGCCGGTGAGGATATTTCAGAAACACTGGCCAACATGGAGAGCATCAAGCTTGGGCTGGAAGACAAGAAAGTCAAGCTCGGACAATTACAGGACGAACTCAATGAGTATCTGATGGGCGTGCCGAACGCGCCACATGAGTCTGTGCCAGAAGGCGATGATGAGACTGCCAATCAGTTAATCGATAGCTGGGGTGAGCCGGCTCAATTTGATTTTGAGATTAAGGATCACACAGCAGTAGGAGAGGCACTACAGCAGGGGCTCGACTTTGCAGCCGCCAGCAAATTAACTGGAGCACGCTTCGTCGTCATGCAGGGCGCGACTGCGCAACTGCACCGGGCACTGATCCAGTTCATGCTGGATACTCACACGC
>DMJN01000333.1 GCA_003451715.1 Gammaproteobacteria bacterium
TTCGATCTCTTTCGCCAGGCGATACTTGGTAATCCCCATCGGCTCGAGAAATTCTTCCTTCAATAATTCACCCGGCGTAACCGGGCTCAGCATTTTCATCGTCTTGTCCCATTGTGGTAGTCCACAATCTCCACATCTTCTGCTTCTGCTCCTGCTCGTGTCCAGCGAAAACAAATACGATATTGATCGTTTACCCGGATATTATGTTGACCTTTGCGGTTGCCTTTCAATGCTTCCAGCCTATTGCCGGGAGGTACGCTAAGATCAATCAAGTTTCCAGCAACTTGTAACTGCCTGAGTTTACGAAGTGCGATTCGCTCAAAGTTACCGAACCGACCAACTCTGAATCCTCCTGCAAGTGCTTCTGTGTACTTACATTTAAAGTTGGCAATCATTGGGAAATTTGTGAATGAGGATAGTAACGCTACTCGTTAATAACGTCAAGCGTTACTATTAGGGCCATGTAGTGAAGTAGTCAGCGATTCCTTTGTACTCCAAGAAATAGCTTAATCTGTAGATCAATATTTAGAATAGAATTTATGAATGGGAAGGCAAACTATTTCAACAAAATAAATATCGAACACAGCCGACCAACATAAGTGCCAGGCACCTGATTTTAGTTTCGAATTGAAAGCTGTAACTGTTAGCGGCGCGGCAACAGCCCGGCAGGATCGACAGAATTACCATCCACGCGGATCTCGAAGTGCAGCATGGCGATGCCGTTGGGACTTGTGCCTACCTCGGCGATCTTCTCACCGGCCCGCACCCGACTGCCCTCGCCAACCAGCATAGCACTGTTATGACCATAGGCACTGAGATAGCGATCGCCGTGGCGAATGATGATCAGATTGCCGCTGCCCTGCACGCCGCGTCCGGAATACACAACGTCACCGGCGCTGGCGGCCAACACCGGATCACCGAGTTGGCCACCGATGTCGACACCCTTGTTTAACTCGGACTGAAACCCCCTCAGCACCCGGCCTTCATGGGGCCACTGCCATTGCGGCTCACGACCGACAGCGCCGACTGCCCGACGTATTAAACCGCCGGCACGGGAATTGCCGCCCTGGGCTCTTGCTACTGTATTGTTGCTGACGAGCGTTCCGAGTGTACTGGCTGCCACGGATTGTGGACTGGCGACACGATTCACATCCAGGTTGATGTTCTGCCCGACGAAGATGGTGTAAGGCGGATTCAACTCATTGGCTATGGCCAGGCTGCGAAAATCGAGATCATATTGAAAGGCGATAGAAAACAGCGTCTCACCTGCCCTGACCCGATGCGACTGCGAGTTGGGATTGGACACCGTTGAGGACGGCACGATGGCGGGTCTGTTGTTACTGGTGGATAGGTCGCTGACTGTGGCCACCGAGTCCCGCGGCGCGTTGAAGGCGCTCTGTGGCGTACTGCTATCGACGATGATCGGGGCACTCAGCACCTGCCGCTCGCCCTGCTCGGCAACGGGAGCCTGGTAGCCGCGGCAGGCCAGCAGCGTTAATGGCAGTAGTAGCACAGCTACTCTGCCCTTCCATCGCAAAATACTCGACAACATCAGTCTCGCCAGCCCTGTGGAATACAGACCACTCCTATTCGTTCGGTACCCGTGCATAGAATATCCGGCGCAACAACAACACGGCGGCAACGCCCACAGCAAAGCTTGCGAGCGTCACCAGCAGCAGCGGCTGATTTCCGGTAATCTCTGTATAGTTTAACGGCCAGACGTTGACAGTTTGTAGTGGGTGTGCCACTCCGTCGCTATCGATGAAAGAGCTGAGTACCTGTTTCCACGGCCACAAGATGAAGAGCGATCCCAGTAAAATGCCGGTTATGAAGCCATAGCTCAACTGGTGGTAGTCCCTGAGCAGCCAGGCCAGCAGGCGGGAAAAAGCCAGCAGCCCAATCACACAGCCGCCGATGAAGACCCCGATTACGGGCAGATCGAAGGATATCAGCGCGCCGAGCAGGAATTGGTAGACACCCAGCAAGAGCAGAATGAATGCCCCGGACAGCCCCGGTAGTATCATGGCGCAAATCGCAATCATGCCACTGAAGAACAGATACAGCAGAGTCACGTCGACACTGCGGGGGTCGATACCGCTGATCAGCCAGGTGCATAGAAAACCGAGCAGCAGCGCGAGCAGGTTCTGCCAATGCAGGTAATCGAATTCATCCTTCAATAGCCAGGTCGAAGCCAGTACTAGACCAATGAAGAAGGCCATCAGACCTTCGTAGTGGTTCTCCAGCAAATACAGTACCGTATTCGCCGACACCAACAGGCCACTGAGTATGCCCAAACCCAGAATGAGAAGGAATGTACCGTCGATGTGGCGCCAGAGTTGCGGTAGCTGACCTCTCAACAACAATTTGCAGGCGCTCAGATCCACAGACTTGATGGCATAGATCAGGCGGTCATAAATATGGGTTATCACTGCTATGGTGCCGCCGGACACGCCGGGCACAGAATCCCCTAGCCCCATTGCCAGGCCCTTCAAATAGAGTCTCAGTAGCGAGCGCATGTCAGTGTCCTGAGCTCGCGATGGGTCGGCCGGGTTATTGGATTGATTTAACGACGAGTCTGACATGGTTGGTCTGCTGGATTTAAAGTTTCACCTGGCCCCTTAATAACGGCACAAACCGGACCTGATCGAGGATCTCCTCAGTGCATTCATGACCGGTCCTGGTAATGAGCCTCAATTCCTGATGACCCTCACCGCCTACCGGGATGACCAACCTGCCCCTATCTGCTAGTTGTTCCAGCAATTTCTGGGGGACTGTCTGCGGTGCGGCGGTGGTAATGATGGCGTCGAACGGCCCTCTTTCTGCCCAGCCCAGTGCGCCATCGTTATGTTTGTATTCGATGTTTCGAAGCTTCAAAAGTTTCAAATTCTTCCTGGCGCGGTCCAGCAGTGGCTTGATGCGCTCCACGGTATACACACTCTTGGCCAGTAGAGCGAGGATGGCGGACTGGTATCCACAACCGGTGCCGATCTCCAGCACCCTGTCCATGCAGCCCGTTGTAACAATCGCCTCGGTCATGCGCGCCACGATATAGGGTTGGGATATCGTCTGATTGTGTCCGATGGGCAGGGCCACATCTTCGTAAGCTCGATGGGCAAGCGCCTCTTCGAGAAAGATATGTCGCGGAGTTGAACGCATTACGTCCAGCACTTCCATGCTCTTGATTCCCTGCTCCATTAATCGACCTAACAACCGTTCACGGGTACGCTGGGAAGTCATGCCAATGCCGTGCAAATTATTTTTACTACTCAATAGTCGATTCTCTTCTCATCCGATTTAGCCGGTTGTACAAAGTTCACGCAGCAGACTGGTGGCATAAGCTCCCGGAGGCAGTGTGAACTGCAGCTGTAAACTGGCTGGCTCAAGCCAGCTCCCTCTGAGATCATCGGGCCTGAAGCGCAGCGGCCGACGCGCCGCCTTCAATCCGAAGTGCATCAATCCATCCAGCAGTGCTGGGTATTGCGACAGCACTGCTTCTTCAATATCGGCCGTTTTGCCGCGGCTTAGATACTTGTCTTTTGCATCCATTGCACCAGGCAGCGGGCCGGATAGATGAATATCGAAGTCCGTAAGGCGTTGCTGCAAGCTCTCATCCCAACCACCGAGACCCACTAGGAAGTAACGATTAGTCCTATCAAGGTTAACCACATCGCCATCGACATAGTGATTCCAGTTACCCTGCTGCAGCCGCAGGGAGAGAACCTGGTTGAACAGATAGGCGCGAACAGCGGAGAACAACATACTGCGTCTGTGACGTCCGGGACCTTTAGCGCTGGATCGGCGGCTGGTTTCAAACAGTTGTCGAGCCTGGCTGAGGTTGCTCAGGTCTCTGCCGAATCGCTGGGGACCAAAGTAATTGGGGACACCGCCAGTGCGAAGCAAATCCAGGCTGTCATCGAATAGCGACTGGGATCCGCGGCAGTCCCGCAGCAGAATTTCGAAATGATTGGCTTTGTGACTGCCGGTCTTGAGTTTGCGATTGTTGCGCTGGGTCTCGAGGATCTCCACAGCCGGGTCTTCGAGTTTGCCAAGCAATTTTTCATCGGCGATGGCCAGGGGAATACTGAACCACTGACTGCACACGGCGCGCTTATCCTTCATGCCGCAGTAGCCGATGCCTCCAAGCCGGGTACCGGCTATCGCCGCTAGCCGCCGGGCTACTTCGGTGGTGGACACATCGGTCTTGCGAATTCGTATAAACAGATGCTCGCCAGATCCACTGGTTGCAAAGCCAAGTTCTTCGTCGACTCGAAAATCCGTGCAGTCTTGTTTGAGAGCGGCGCCAAGCTCGGGCCGCTGATTGGCGTAATAGAGCGTGTCGAGGTGAGCGAAACTTCCCTGGTGAATGTCTTGGGGCGACTTTGCTTCATTCCCCAGGCCAGCAGCAGGCTGCTCGTCGCCCCCCCGACCCTTTAATCTCGAGTCTTTAACCCGATTGGTTTGCGACGAAGCCTCTGTGCTGCCGGGCTCAAGCATTGCTATACAGTAACACCACGGCGTGGCAGGCCATGCCTTCTTCTCTTCCAATATAGCCGAGCTGCTCGGTGGTACTTGCCTTCAAATTGACCCGATCGGAGTCCAACAATAACAAGCTACACAGACTGGAGACCAATTCCTGCCGATAGGAACTTATCTTGGGTGCCTGGGCGATGACGGTGACATCGACGTTAATCAGGCGATACTGCTTCTTGTCCGCCAATTGTAATACTTGCTCCAACAACACAGCGCTGTCGACGCCAGCCAATGTCACGTCATCATCGGGAAAGTGTTCACCGATATCGCTGGCCGCCATGGCACCCAGGATGGCATCACATACCGCATGCAGCACCAGATCGCCATCGGAGTGAGCAATTAAACTCAGTTGTTCCGGGATTAAACAGCCAGCCAACTTGAGGGGCTTGTCGGGGTTGAATTGCTCGCTAAAGCGGTGCACATCGAAACCGTGCCCGATACGTATACCGCCTACATTCATCAGTTAGCCTCCAGGGAATTGGCCTGCTGTCTGAGGATGGCCGCCGCTAGCGCCAGATCGGCGTCATGGGTTATCTTGATATTCGTTTTACTGCCCTGGACGAGCTGCGGCCTAAGCCCCATAGATTCCATTGCCGCCGCCTCGTCGGTTATCGCCAGCTTGTCCCGCTCCACCCGTTCCATAGCAGCCAGTAGTAATCCATAACGAAACATCTGGGGTGTCAGGGCATTCCAGTAGTGACTTCGATCCACCGTACTAATCACCGCAAGATCCTGATCCGCCTGCTTAAGGGTATTGTCAACGGGCGTTGCCAGCAGCCCTCCGACGTCATGGGATTGCAGCGTAGCGATGAGCTTTTCTATGTCGGCCGCTGGTACACAGGGCCTGACCGCATCGTGCACCAGTACCCAGTCAGTATCCTGCGCGGCGCCACTTAAGGCACGCAGTCCGTTTAACACCGACTGATAACGTGCCTCTCCCCCCTCGGTGCAGGCGATGCGCTCACTGACAGGGATATCCAGCATTTTCCAATGGCTGTCCTGGGGGTGGAGTACCACCACAGTCCTGCCAATGGCGGCGACCGCCAGCAAGCGCTGTAGCGTCCGCGCGATAATGGGAATACCGTCCAGTGGCAGGTA
>DMJN01000335.1 GCA_003451715.1 Gammaproteobacteria bacterium
GGCAGGTGAACCCGGTGCCGACAGTTGGTCCGGGACATCCTATGAGACAGGTGGCGCCCCGGCCTGGACTATCGGCAGCTACGACCCGCAGCTGGATCTGCTCTACTGGACTACCGGTAACCCGGCACCGGACTGGAATGGTGACTCAAGGCTGGGGGACAACCTGTTTTCCGACAGCGTACTGGCGCTGGATCCCGATACCGGAGAGCAACAGTGGTATTTCCAGTTTACGCCCCATGATGTGTGGGATTATGACGGTAACTCGCACCTGTTCCAGGTGGACTTCGACCAGGATGGCGAAACAGTCAAAGCGCTGGTGCAGGCAAATCGCAATGGCTTCTTCTATGTGGTCAACCGCGAAACCGGTGAGTTTATTCGCGCCACCAATTACATGGAACAACTGAACTGGACCCTGTCCATGGAGCCTGATGGCCGACCGGTGATTAATCCGGAAGCCCTGCCCACCGAAGAACCGACGATGCGGATTTGCCCGGGCGTGCTTGGGGGTATGAACGGTTCCGTGGCGGGGGCGACCAATCCCGATCTCGGGCTCACTTTTATTCCAGTGATCGAAAGCTGCCAGTTGATCCGGAAAGGTCTGAGCGTTCATGTCGAGGGGCTGCAGTTCTTCGGCGGCCTGCCCATCTCGGTAGATGTCGCTGACGAAGTCGCCTATGGTCATATCACTGCCATGGACTATCAGTCCGGTGAAGTGCGCTGGCGCTACCTGGATCCGGAGCCGATGATGGCCGGGACACTGAGTACTGCCGGCGGGTTGGTCTTTACCGGCAGCCAAACCGGTCATGCCATTGCGCTGGACGCCGCAACCGGTGAAGAATTGTGGCGTTACCGTCTGGGTGGCGGTGTGCGCAGCCAGCCGATCGCCTATCAGATCGAAGGCGAATCCTATGTCGCCATTGGTTCGGGTAATTTTGCCGGCATCGCCAGTATTGCGGGCGGCAACATCGCACTCCCCGAAGGGGGCAACCTGTACGTGTTCAAGCTGAGCAATTAGGCGCGACTGAAACAAACCACGGGAGCGAATTATGCGAAGCGGGTTGATCTATGTAATCTTCGCAATCGGCGTACTGATGGCCGCTATCTTGCTGGCCATTATTCTGGCAGAACCGGTCATCAATGCCGGCGGTGCTGCCCATCCGGATTTTCCCGGCATGCAGATTGGCGGTGATGGTGCTGCCAGACTCCAACACATCGGCGTGCTCGGATTCGCCTTTCAATGTCTGCTGCTTACCCAAATCGTGCTGTTATCCATGCTGGGTATTTCCGAGCGCTATCGCAGCCTTGAACTCAACTGTTATATGGGTGGCTGTCTGGGATTGATGCTCCTCATAGCCTGGGGGATGTTTTCCAATCATCTGCAATACCTCGATACCGGCACCACGGGCTACTTCATGGGCTTTCCGACGGCGACTGCCTGGCAGTTGTACGGCACATGGCTCGGTGCAATACCACTGGTCATTATCTACAGCCTTGGTTTTGGTAAATTTATTTACACGGCAGAAGACGAAGAAAAATACAATGAGCTGCTGGCAGAGAAAGCCAGCCAAACGGTACCAAGCACAAGTGTATAGCCATTCTTACACTGCCACTGCAATGGCTGGCAGGATAGAGTACGCGGAGCAGTAATTTACATGGAAGCCTTCAGGCAGGAAATAATCGTCGGTGCCGTAGTGGTGTACATGCTGTTCTGCATTATCACCGGCCTCTGGGCGATGCGTCGCACACACAATCCCAGCGATTTCTTCATTGCCGGGCGCGGCCTCGGGCCTATTGTCGTTGCCCTGGCCATGTTTTCCAGCACCTTGAGTGGTTTCGGTTTCGTCGGTGGTCCCGGGCTGGTTTACTCCATCGGGGTCAGTTCCTTCTGGATGGTAGTCATTTCGTCAACCGGCTATGCTCTCGGATTTTTCCTTGTCGCCAAGCGCATTCGCATGATCGCCGAGCTGTACGATTGTCTTTCATTGCCTGACGTGGTTGCAGCCCGATATGGAAGTCAGACTGTACGATTTCTCATAGCCATAACGATTGTACTTGGGGTAATGGGATATCTGGCTACACAGATCCTGGCGATGGCAGTGGTCATGCAAGCAATTCTTTCTGGTACCGAAATGTTCGCCGAAGTGG
This sequence comes from Gammaproteobacteria bacterium, assembly GCA_003451715.1. Lineage (GTDB taxonomy): Bacteria > Pseudomonadota > Gammaproteobacteria > Pseudomonadales > Pseudohongiellaceae > UBA9145. The sequence goes on from DMJN01000335.1 coordinate 2,146, forward strand.
GTCTCGTTACTTGCGTAGTGATATCTTCGGCCGTGATGATTTTCTACTGCGTCACCGGTGGCATCATCGCCTCGGTATATACCGACGTGGTACAGGGCATGATCATGATCATCGCAGGTACGCTGATCTTGTTTACGGCTATGGCAGTATTTGACGGCGGCATGCAGGAAGCTACGTCGATTATTCTCGCCGACGATTCAGAAGCAATCATGCCCTGGGGCGCGGCTGGAATCATGGCGTCACTGGGCTGGTTCTTCGTGTTCGGCCTCGGTCTTGCCGGACAACCCCATATCATCACCAAGATGATGATGAACAAGAACATACGTGACAACCGCACTATCCTGCCCATGTCATTATTCGGTTACGTGATGGCGGCGCTGTTGTGGATTTCCATTGGCATCGTCATGCGGGCTGCAGTAGTAGATGGCGTGATAGACCCACTCGCCCTACCCGATGACGCTGCATCGGTATTCCTGTCGGTGTTCGCCAATCCGCTGTTGGCGGGCATCGTGTTCGCCGGACTGTTTGCAGCGATCATGTCGACCTCCGACGCCTTTCTTAACATTGGTACTGCCGCCATCATTCATGACATTCCCAAAGCAATACGTGGGCATAGCGTGAAGAACGAGTTGTTCTGGGCGCGGGTAGTGACAATACTGTTAGCAATTGTAGCGGCAAGTTTTGCGCTGTACTCCCACTTTCGCGATGCGACACTGGTTGCAATTCTCGGTGCCTTCGGCTGGGGCACATTTGCAGCTTCAATCTTCCCAGTAGTCGCCGTGGGGCTAAACTGGAAAGGCGCAACAGTACCTGGCGCGGTTACGGCAATCGTGACGGCCCTGTTGATCAATTTCATTACCCAACTCGCAGGTTATACGTTTCCCTACGCGATCAGTGGCCAGCTTGTTGCCTTTGCTTCATCGATGCTGTTGTTTATCGGCGTATCGTTACTCACAAAGAAACCACAACTGGACTCCGACATCGAACGGGTAATGGAAATCTAAACCGGTTCTAATACCGATTTCCCACAGCTTGACACGCACAGCGTGCAGCTACTGACTCCACAGGAATGACCCTGATTATCCGCATCATCTTCATTCTGCCTGAATATGGAATTAGTGAGCCAAATTTGCTCGATGAGATCAGCCCGAGGCGTGCCGACCTGGTATATACACAACTTCATAAGTATCGCCCTGCTAATTCTGACATTCGCTGGGTTAGGATTTTCCCAGGCAGAAAGAAGAGAGCTGCTTTTACAGTAAGTTCTCAGCCGAATTCCTGGCTACACTATTCAGTTATCGTTCAGTGAACCGTTAGTAATTTCTAGTATCCAGGAATTACGAGATCCTATACTAATCAAGAGCCCTCCTATGATTAGAAAACATTGCCGAGTCTTGCTCACCGCTTTGTCTATGCTGTTTTCAATCCAAGCACTGGCTGCTTCCAATTGCGCAAGCGATGAGTACGAGACTGAAAATGGCGCCTGCTACCCGGTCTGGCATGGAGAGACCGCCAGCGGAGCCTACTACACTATTGCCAGACCTGCGGACTGGACAGCGGCAGACGGCCTGGTCATCTGGAACCATGGCTTTCAGAGTTTTATGACCGGCTTCGAGGCTACCGACTTGCTCTCCCTGCTTAACCCCTCCTGGGATGGCTACTACACCGGTGATGTTCAAGACGAACCCGGACTGGGCCCCTATGCGGAAACCATTCTTTCGGAAGGCTATGCGCTCGCCGCATCCAGTTACAGCCAGACAGGTTGGGCCGTGTTCGACTCGCATATTTCCAATGGCGAACTGTATAACCAGTTCCTCACCCTGGTAGCCAGCGAAGGCCTGGAAGCACCTCAGCAGTTTTATATCGTTGGCGCGTCACTGGGTGGCATTGTTACCATTCGCGATTTGGAATCCGATCTGCTTCCCGATCCGGATGGCTCCCTGATTCTCTGTGGCGCCGTGGCCGGCTCGATAAACTGGTTTGAAGCGTTCGATCTGCGCATGATCTACGAATCTGTCTGTGAGGCCGTTCCCGGTGCCGATCTACCCCAGCCCTGGTATGAGCGCCCGGAACTGTTATTCGGTGAAATTGAGTTTCTCGACTCGCTGGATAAATGTACCAGCATCAGCACCCGCTTGTTGATCGATGAGAACGATCCGCTGGAGGTGTTCGCCTGGGAACTGCAGAACCCGGATGCCGCAGACCGACTGGAAGAGATACTGGAGACTTCCGACACACGAAATATTTACTTCCTGGGTTTGAATCTCTGGTACGCGGTGTTTCAAATCCCCAGATTGATTAATGACGAGTCACAGTTAAACGGACTCATTCCATTGCAGAATAGCGGCATCGATTACGACGATGGCTCGGTCAATCAGGCTGCCCTACGCACAGTCGCACTACCCTCAGCAAGGGAGCTACTGCTGGAAAACTACACGCCCACCGGCAACATCGGTGCCACCAAAATTGTATCCATTCATACCTCACACGATGGGCTGGTTAAGGTGCAGAACCAGATGGCGCTCATCGACGCCTTGCCGGCAAATCAACTCACGGTTGGCATCGTGAATGACTCCGAGAGCCCCAGCCACTGCGGATTTAGCGTCGATGAAGGCCTCGCCGCCTGGCACGAACTCACCGACTGGGTGAATGGCGGCCCACAACCCAGCCCGCTGGACCTGGAATTGAATTGCCTGGCCACGGCAAGCGATGAAGACGACTGCAACTACGACCCCTCCCTCAACGTGTCCACCGCATTACCGACTTTCAAACGCAGCGAAGCAGTAGCCGTCACCGGTAACAATAGCTATGACAGCACAAGCGGTGAATTGTATCTGCAGTCTCTGCAACTCCTGGGCACCGACACCACTTATGACCTGGTCCTGCAACCCCCGGCAGCGGGCAGTTCACTGTTTACCATCAAGAGCCTCAACGAAACCGGCTCGACGCCAATCTGGCAACACAGCTCGGCCTTCGATGGGAATCAGTCACTGCTTTATGTGCCACGCGTAAACGTACTCAACGTCTCACCACCCGATGGCAATGAGTACGATGTCTATATGCAGTTAAAAAATGTGGGGGATGTCGATGGGCTGGAATTTATCGAATTTGAAGTAACACCTTAATCCAGTGTAGTCAGGGGATGGGCCACGTTTAGACACACATATGTGGCCGGTCGCCAATCAATTATTCTTTTTGCACAAATTCCCCCCTTAAAAACTCTTCAAGACAACGAGGAGATTATGTGAGCAAGAACAGGCTTCTGGAAGAGCTGGCCGCCATCTTTGCACAGAAGCAACGGCAGCTTTATGTAGCGGCATTGGCCATCACCCGAGAGCGCAGCAGCGCCGAGGACTCCGTGCATGATGCTCTGTTGGCAATCGCAGCGTTGCAGCAGCGGCCCCAGAATCTCGAGGCTTATCTGTATCGCACGGTGCGCAATAAAGCGTTACACAGGTTGAAACACACGAATCGATTCGATCGCAACATCAATCCAGGGGATTTTCTCGATGTACAGGAGTGTTCATCCTCACAAAAGATTCTGGCAAATCAGGTAATTGAGCGCCTGTCCACGCTGGAAGAAAATTCAAGGCAGACTCTGATCATGAAACTGTTTGCCGATCTCACCTTTGCCGAGATCGCCAACATCATGGAAAGCTCACCCAACACTGCCGCTTCCTGGTACCACCGCAGTATCGAAAAACTGAAGGAGGAAATGTATGAACAGCAATTCTAATGATGATCCTTCTGAATTAGAACGAGAACTGAGTGCGTTCACGCTGGTCAAACCCACGCCAGGCTATGCCACGCGCGCCGAAGAACTTTTGGTCGCCCAACAAGAGACTCGACGAAAATTCTGGCTGCCTTATGCTGGCCTGGCCACAGCCGCCCTGGTGCTGGTGGCAGCTGTCATAGGCCTGCCGAAGCTCTGGGAAGAGCGCACCGCCATTGATAATCAATTGGTGGATAATTCTTCATTTTCGATTCCTGAGGTCACAGCTCAGTTACAGCGATCTTACGAATCGGGCGTTCACTACCAGGAACTCGAGCCCCCCATTCCCCTGGAGGAGATGACAGAGGATGAGATCAGATATTACTTCTCCTACCACTGCAATCCCTGTTATCAGTTCGAAGAAATACTGGAGGAGTGGTACGAACCAGAGCTGGATGAGTTTTCTTTCATTCGGATTCCCGCCATCTGGTCTGACGAGATGCGCCATTATGCCCAGGTGTTTTTTCTGGCAGAAGAATTTGGTGTTCTCGATCGTGCCCACGGGCTGATCTTCGAATCACTGCACGAATCAGGCGAGCGCCTCGATGACCTGCCGAGCCTGATACGCTTCTTTAGCCGATTGGGAATTTCACAACCACGAGTGATCGCGATGTTTAACTCAGAGGAAATGATGGAACGAGTCCGGGAAACCGAACAATCCAATCGCGACTATTCCGTTCAGTCCACGCCCATGCTGGTGGTTAACCGGCGCTATATGGTGCAGCCTAACCAAGAGGTGGGGCAGACGCAGATGTTGAGGATTGCGGAGTACTTAGTAGAAAATCAGTAAGCTGGCGGGGATAGACCACGATTATGTGTGTCAAATCGTGGTCTGTCCCCATTTACTCTATCTAGGCGTCCAGAAGAAGACCTCCCAGTCGCGCAATGGTTCTGATCCAGGGTACAGCGGCTGATCTATAGATCTACCACCTGCCCACTGTCTCATCATGGCAATGCGCTCGTCACCGAAAATCTCGGTGGCCTCCATCGCATAGGTTGCTTCGCCAATCCGAAGCCATCCATCACCACCACGGTCCCGCAAGCGTTGCGCCCAGTAACCGCCGTCCGGGCGAGTGGCTGAGATTACACCCTCAGGAGTGCCCACCCACGACAGATAGTTAACAAAAGGCGGAAAACCGGCCGGCTTCATGATCATAGGACCCTGGACAGTATCATGAAGCGGCGTGAAGTCGCTTGGGGCTTCTGTAAGTGTTCCTCCGAGAATTATTCCGGGTGTGCGGGCAAGCCCCGTGTTGCCGAGGTAGGGGGCTGTGAACATCCAGCTTAGGATTCCGGCCAGCAGTACCGCTGTGATCAAAATTCCAGCGATCTCTTTCTTGTTCATTGCCCATCCTCCGAGTCGTTATATAGAAAGCCTAAAGATAAAGGGGGTTAGCCTAAAAAGACAGTAATTTTACTTCGGCAGCTCTCTTTGCTTCGACACCGCACACCATACCTCCCGATTGCTCCTGAAAAACGTTCCCGCTGAAACGGTTTTGAGCGGGGATAGACCACCCTCGCGCTCTTGGTTAATGGTGGTCTATCCCTGTTTTTCCTAGACGATAATCGACTCTCCCAGATAGAGCTGGGTGACAAGCAAGAGATGTCCTGCCGAGTGCGCCAGGATGACAATCCACAGGTTTCGGCCGCAGAGCAGATAGGCAGTGCCCCAGACGATTCCCATGATGAAGGTCATGATCATGCCGCCGATGCCCCACTGAAAATGGATCGAACCGAAGACGAGCGCCTGAATCAGGACTGTCATGAAGGCACCGGCAGCATCCTGTTCGAAATTCTCTGAGAGCCGCCCCATGAGAAAACCCCGATAGATCACCTCTTCGGGGATTGATGCGGTCAGTGGCAGGACCAGTGCCATGAAGATGGCAGCACCGAGGTTCCCGGAAATCGAATCGTAGCGGGACAGATCCGGCTCCGGCAGGTCGATGAACATTGAAATCAACAACGGCGCCAGGCTCTGGGCCGCTATGAAGACAATCAGGATGCCGGCCACTTGCAAGGGCACAGTTGCCCAGCGCTGGGGTCGCCTGAATCCCAGATCCGTGAGGCTGCCGCCGCGGGCCAGAACAACGCCGACTGCAGCGAAAGCACCGGCGAGGACGGAGAACGCGCCACGAATTTCCGTTGCGAAAGGCATCCATCCCTGGGCAATGGCAAGATCCTCAAGATAAAAGACGAGGGCTGTCACCGCCACGACGATCATGATATCGATAATGAGTTTTGTTGGTTGCGTCATATTGGGCGTGTTGTAAACAGTGGATACATTAGCCATGTTGGACATCTCCTATCGGTTGCTGTAACTTGGACATGAAAATAACAGCGATATACTAATAAATAACAACGTTATATATATAAATAACACCGTTATATGTCAAAAGTCAACACAAAAGATCGAATCATGCAGGCGGCCTCCAAGTTATTCCTGGAGCAGGGCTTCCAGAAGACCTCGATTGCTGCCATCGAAACCGCAGCGGGCCTGGTGCCGCGAGCCGGGGCCTTTTACCGACACTTTGACGGCAAGCAGGCGCTCCTGGTGGAGATGGCCAAAACCTACATCTCGGAGACGCCGGAGGATTTTGGCCTCGACCGGCTGGCGGACTTTGGCGACACCAGAGCGGAGCTGGTGGCGATCGCGCTGAAATATGAAGAGGCCATGATCCGGCAGAAACCGTTTGCGCGGCTCATCGAGGAGATTCGCTTGCTGGATTTCGGGGCTGAGCTGCAGAACGAGCTCGACGCCGATATGATGCTCGGGTTTGCGACATGGATAAGTGAGAAGCCGGCCGCGAAGGATCTGTCACAGCAACAGCTGGCAGCCCTGCTCGTCAGTGCGCTTGGCGGATGGCTGTTTTACATTTTCAAGGTTCAGCAGGATACGGCAGTGGACCTGCTGGACCGCGACACCATGCTCAACGAATGGGCGACGCGCTGGGCGGCTATTCTCGACGCAGAATAGGGACAGATTTATTTTTCGTGACAGCTTGTTGCTGAACGATGGACTGCGCTAAAGAAAATAAATCTATCCCTATTTACTCCTTTGATCACCCCTTGTTTGTGTCCGTCATTTGATCTACATCAACCAAATTGATGTATGGCAAATTAGACTGCTAAAGCGTGTAAGTGTGATTTTGAATTGAAGAAATTCACTATCCCCAATAAAACAGATATGCCAGTAACAAAGCCATCTAAGGCTTAAAGAGGAGCAAAGCATGAGAAAATTAATCACCTTAGGATTGTTTACGATGTTGGCCCTGGTGCCAGCATTGTCCAGCGCCGCCGATCGAGTAGGCGATTTCACCCTGCTGGATCAGCAGGGTTATTCCCACACAATGAGTTGGTATGACGACCACGCTGCAATTGCCTTCCTGATACAGGCTAATGGCACCGTAGTCCCCACAAGCACGAGACGTGAGTTTGCGGCATTGCAAACTCGCTTTGATGATCAGGGAATCGAGTTTTTTATGCTTAATCCCACTGGCACTCAGGACCGCGCTTCTGTGATAGCGGATATGGGGCGCCATGGCAGCAACATGGCGGTTCTAATTGATGATACACAGTTAATTTCCGAGGCCCTGGGCGTAGACAAGGCCGGGGAAGTCTTTCTCTTTGATCCCAAGACATTTACTGTCGAATTTCGTGGCCCGGTTGGCGCCGAGTTTGAAGCAGCCCTGGTGGCCAAACTGGCAGGGCAGCCAATTGCCAACCCTGTGGTGGCAACCACGGGAGAAGCTATAGCCTTTCCGGCCAGAGACGCTCACGATCGAGTCACACCTTCCTACGAAACAGAAATTGCTCCCCTCATTCTGGAGAATTGCGCCAGCTGTCACCATGAGGGCGCCGTTGGACCATTTGCGATGGACAGTCACAGCATGATGCAGGCGTGGTCACCTATGATTCGTGAGGTATTGATGACCAAGCGTATGCCTCCCGGTCAGATCGACCCGCACATTGGCGACTTCGTCAATGACGGTTTGGTGGGAGACAGCAATGTCCAGAAAATATTGCACTGGATAGCCGCAGGTTCGCCAAGAGACGGCGACTCAGACCCATTGGCAGATAAGGTCTGGCCAGCAACCAAATGGGCCTTTGGTGAACCTGACTACATCATCAAGATTCCACCAAAATCAATACCTGCTACCGGTGAGATTCCCTATTTATATGACACCACCGCAGCCATCGACATTGGCAAGGATCGCTGGGTACGTGCCAGCCAGTATATCGCCGGTGACCCCGGGGTATTACACCATACCCTTCACCGCATCATCCCACCGGAAAATGCCGGACAGGGCCGCGGCTACAGAAATCCTGGTGCTGGCGATACCGGTAGTCCAGGTCTTTCGCCTTATGTGCCTGGCGCTGAGCCCCGTATGAATCCTCCTAACACCGGGGGGCTGTTGCGCGACGGTTCCGAACTTGCGGTGCAACTGCACTACACCGCCAATGGTCAGGAAACTGTGGACGCCGGTGAGATCGGAGTCTGGTTTTATCCAGAAGGTGAGGTGCCTGAGGAAAGAATGTCTGGTCAGTGTGCCTGCATATTCACTCCTACCTGGACTGACATTCCGGCCCACGATCCGGATTTTGTTCAGACATCCAGCATAACCCTGACCGGGGATGTGGAACTGTACAGTTTCCTCTCGCACATGCACTTCCGTGGCAAGTACATGCGCTTCTACGCCGACTATCCGGACGGCACCAGCGAGGAACTGATCAACATCGCCAAGTATGATTACGCCTGGCAGTGGGCTTATACCTATGAAGAGCCAAAATTCATGCCGGCAGGGACCGTTCTGACAGCCGTGGGTGGCTTCGATAATTCTGCTCAGAACCCTAGTAATCCTGACCCGACTATTCCTATAAGCTGGGGCCAGCAGAGCTGGGATGAGATGTTCTTCGGCGCCATGCAGTGGAAAGAGGTTAACCGGTGACAGCAATGGTGAAGATTGATTCATCAATCATTGCCTGAACCCTGTACTAATCTGGTCAGCGGATAAGTATGTAGGCTCCACCTTAGTTTCAAAGCGCCCCGACATAGACATGTTGGGGCGTTTTGTTTGGGCTGGTATAGAGTGGAAAGAATCCAATAATTAAAGGGGACGGAGAGATTACCATTTAATCCCTCTATCCCCTTTTTGCTCTCGCCTTGTTCAGCAAGTGTACAGTTTGGCTAATGCACAATTCCGGCGATTGTATCCAACCATCTTTTAGCTCGGGGAATAACATGAGACAAATAGCACTGATCGCAATAATGCTTATCGGTTCACCGGTATTAGTGTACGCAGATTCATGCAACTACGAGAAGGATATCGAATTCACCGTCGACGCAGCCCGCGCACAGAACTTACTGGTAGACGTGGGGGCGGGCGAACTGGTCATTCGCGGTGATGCCAGCAGCAGTGAGATCGTGGTTTCCGCACAGGCTTGTGCCAGCAGTAGAAACAGATTGGATGACCTGGATTTACGACATCGGCTGAGGGGATCGGATATTGAAATTTATACAGAATTTTATCAAAACCGGCGCCTCTTCTCCTGGTGGGGTTCAGGAAGATCCCGCATCGATATCGAAATGACGGTTCCTTCGGAACTCGCACTGCGAGTCGACGATGGCAGTGGCGCGGTAACAATCAACGGTGTGGCGGCGCTGGACCTGAATGATGGCTCGGGGTCGATTCGGATCTCAGACATTGTGGGCGATGTATACATCAATGACGGTTCCGGTTCGATTGAAGTGAGCAATGTGTCCGGTCTGGTAGCGGTGGAGGATGGTTCTGGAGACATGCGGATCGTTGAAAGCAACGCGGTCCATATCATCGATGACGGATCGGGCGGTATTCGTATTGCGGATATCACTCAAAACGTCTACATCGACGACGATGGATCGGGCGGCATCGATGTTCGAAATGTGGGAGGCGATGTGGAGATAGAGGACCACGGCTCGGGCGGAGTGAATGTTGATAACGTGGGCGGTAATTATTATCTGGATAGTGGTGGTTAGCGATAGAAGCTAATGCGAAACAATAAAAAATCCGGGACCGATCCTAACGGCCCCTACTGCCAAGAAACGTTCCTGCGGGAACGTTTTTTTGGCCGTTAATTGGTGGTCTGTTGAATTAAGCTACTGGGCACTAATAACTTAAGCATCCCCAGCCCCCTACTCCGGCCTCAACACCAACCGATACTCCACAACCTCCTCAATCGCCCCCCGCGTAAACAAAAACGGAAAATACTCCCCATTCCCCAAATGCTCAGCCAGATCCCCATAAAACGGACTACTAGGCTGCGCGCTCTGTCCAGGCGCATTGGTTGCAACGGAGTTATCCAGGTTAGAAAGATCGATAATGCGGCGGAAGTTCGCCCCAGTGGCATTAACAGTACCGAAACCCCCCGGTCGCTCTACCGGTGTCAGGTCGAAGTCGGGAATAAACATATGGGGCAGCGCACTCGGATTGCTGCGGCCATAGCTCCACCCGGCCCAGTCGCTTCCCCAGTCTTCGCTTAACTTGGCAACGGTCTTTTCGAGACCATCTGAAATTATTGCGCGACGTTGAGCAGTGGATGTGTTGGAATCCAGAAATGCCTGCTGATCGGCCTGCCGGGTCCACTCGACATAGATCGCCGCGGCGATACTGTCCCTTGCAAGCACGCCATCCCATTCGGCGATCATGGCTCGGGCGCGCTCCACCCATGCATACTCAGAAGTCCAGCCCTGGAACACAGGGATGTCGCGTTCGGCGCGCAGCGAGTAGGCGTCGTGCTGGATGGCCTGATGATCCGCCACTGAGAACTGTTGGTCTGTACCCAGGATCTGGTGCAGGCGGGTGATGCGTGAAGTCTCCACACCACGAGTCGAGTGATAGAAGACCGGCCGCCCGTCGTAGCCTGGCGGGTGCACATTATTGTTGGCGGTGGTGATGTAGCCGCGTTCGGGATTGAATTCCCGGGGCAGATCTTCCCGGAAGCCCTGCCATTCGTATTGCCCGTTGCCCGGCACCGGCAGGCGCCCGTTCCAGCCGTCGCGGTCCGGGGTCAGCCCGGTGACCTGCAGTGCAATATTGCCCAGCACGTCGCCGCAGATCAGGCTGTGGGTGGGGATCATCCAGTACATGGCGCGCTCGAAGAAGTCCTCGCAGCTCTCTGCCTGGGCCATCTTGAAGCTACCTTTGTAGGCAGCCGTGCCGGGTTCCTTCACCACTGAGCGCACGGCGTAGGCCACGTTGTTCTCACTATCCTCGTAGATGACTGGTCCGTGGCGGCTGGATTTGATTTGCACGGTGCGGGGCGCTTCGCCCTTGATGGCGATTGTTTCTTCTATTACTTGCAGCGACTCCCAGCCATCCTGCCAGCGCACCTGGTTCGCATCGTTCGGATTCACTTCCTCCACGTACACGTCCACCATGTCGGTGCCGGCGAAGGTGAAGCCCCAGGCCATGCGTTCGTTATGTCCGGCGTCCACGCCGACGAAGGGCGGCTCGCCCCCACCCATCACATTCCAGCCTGGCGCGTTCAGATGTACGAAGTATCTGAGGGCAGGCATTTCGATGCGGCGGTGGGGATCGTTGGCGAGGATCACCATACCGGTGGGTGAGCGCTCAGCACTCATGACCCAGTTGTTGCTGCCTTCGGTGGCGATCTGGGGGTTCGATACCATCGCCGTGCGTATCGCCGGTGTGAGATGACTGTACTGCTCAACTACTTCCAATGGAGGCAGCCGGTTGCCGGAGAAGGGATCGCCGTCCCCGGCACGCATGGCATCCACCACTTGCTGGGTAATGATGTCGACGTCGAGGCCCGCGGGAATTTCCAGATCGTCATAAGGATCCGGAGCGAAACGGCGGTTCGCTTCTGCGGCGCCTAACTGGCTCACGTTTCGGGCCAGCGAGATCTCACTGTTGGCGTGACCGCGCACGCTGGATAGACCCACCTGAGCCCAGCGCAGCACTACAGTCCGTGCCGTCCATGGATCCGGCACGACGCCGGTGAGCTGGAATTCCACCGGTAGATTGTCCCGGTTTGCTTCGATGAAGGCATTCACCCCACTGGCGTAGGCGGTAAAGATACGCTCACCCTCGGGGTGGTAGCTGGTCCATTCGGAGGCATCCCAGGGTCCGCGGAACATCATCTGCCGCGTACGCAGGTCATAGTCCAAGGCAGCCGGTCCGAAAATCTCCGCCAGGCGGCCCTCGTGCCAGCGTCGCCACATTTCCATCTGCCAGAGCCGGTCCTGGGCCATGACGTAGCCCTGGGCCATGAACAGGTCATCGGTGTTCCGGGCATAGATGTGGGGGATGCCCCAATGATCGCGCAGCACCTCAACCGGCTCTTTCAGGCCGGCAATGCTCAACTCGCCGCCGATCTGCGCCAGTGTGCTGCGCGCCAGTTCGTCGAAGGATTCGGGCGGTGATTCCGCTGCTTGTGCGCCCCCGGTGAAAATAAATACCGATAGCACTAAGCTGGTGCAACGACTTCCATAGAATGACATTGATGCTCTCCTGGTAGGTGGTTTATCCAGTTCTCCGTATTATTGGGATCAGACCAGGCATTACCCTAAGTTTGCGATCTGCTCTCAGTCTATCTTGACCAGACCCACCTGGTTGGAACTGCTCTGGTGAATCAGCAGATCGCCCTCTTCCGTTACCCAGACATTTCTCACGATGCCGACACCGGAGGGAATCGCCCAGCTCTGGAATGATTCGCTACGCGGGTTGAATCTCACCAGCGCATCGGGACGCATACCGGATTCGTTGTACCATATAACATCGTCTATAACTGCTAGCGCATAGGGATGGGAACTGGGGCCGCTGGGGGAATCCCACTGTTTAATATCTCCCGTTACTGGATCCAGCCGGCCAATCTTGCCCATGGTGGAATTAACGAACCAGACAATGCCTTGACTATCCAGCCCCAGGCGGCGCACCCGGGTGCGGGTATCGGGCACTTCATAGTATTTTACTTCCAAGGTATCCGGATGCATGGCACCGATCTTATTCGTACCGTTGTAGGCTATCCACAGGGTGCCGTCGGAACCGGCCTGAATACCATAGGGCCGAGGTTCGGTATCGATCTCTTGCAGATCACCGGTATCTGGGTTCAGGCGCCCCAGCATGGCAGCTCCCTGTGCTGTGAAGTAGAGATTGCCATTGGCATGAAACGTGGCGGAATGGGGATCGCGCGCCTCGGTCTTATACTCGGTAACGATGCCGGTAGCGGGATCCAGCATACCAATCGTGGCATTGCTGTTGCCGGTGTACCAGATGTTACCGTCTTCATCCGGCACAATGGTATGAGGACGGGCACTGCTGGGAAGTTGATACTCTTCCATCAAACCGGTTTCAGGATCGAGTCGACCGGTAAGGCTGGCCCACATGCCGGTCCACCAGATGGAACCATCCGGTGCTTCAACCGGATCTCGGGCACGTTGACCGAGGGTCGGCACGGTCCACTCGATGATCTCGATATCCACATCGCCGGCGATGAGATTCGGGCGGCGGGATGGGTCTTCAGGAAAATGTTCGGCCAGATACCTGGCAACGGTATTCGCCTGGGGACCATTCAGGTCGATCATGGTGGAGAACACCCTTCGCCATTCAGTGGCGCTACTATAGCCAACCGAG
>DMJN01000242.1 GCA_003451715.1 Gammaproteobacteria bacterium
GGCGAAATCGATCCTGTTCAATGACCGGGTTCGCACGCAATTTGTCGACTTCTTTGCACGAGGTGACACGCTTACACTGGGCGTTTGCAATGGCTGCCAGATGGTATCCCTGTTGCACGAATTGATTCCCGGCGCAGACAATTGGCCGAGCTTTGTCCGTAATCGATCGGAACAGTTTGAAGCGAGACTGACCCAGGTCCACGTTGAAGCATCCAATTCGGCCTTTCTTGCGGGCATGGATGGCTCTCGATTTCCTCTGGCGGTTGCGCATGGAGAAGGCAGAGCTGAATTCTCTGACCCTGGCAAGCAGCAGGCGCTGCTCGACGGCAATCACATTGCCTTGCGTTACGTGGATAATCACGGTAGCCCGACGCAGCTGTATCCTGCCAATCCTAACGGGTCTACTGCAGGCATAGCGGGTATTAGCAGTGCTGATGGAAGAGTCACCATTATGATGCCTCATCCAGAACGGGTCTTCCGCGCCTGTCAAAACTCCTGGCATCCCAGGGATTGGATGGAAGATGCCCCCAGTATTCGCATGTTTCGAAACGCCCGACTCTGGCTGGATTAACAAATGACTGGCAGAAGCTTACGCAAGATAGAATTCTACGTCCCCGAATCTCACCTGGAGACTGTTAAGTCAGCCATGTTCGAAGCCGGTGCTGGACGGGTGGGTAATTATGACTGTTGCGCCTGGCAGACTTCAGGGGAGGGGCAGTTTCGGCCCCTCGAAGACTCACGTCCTTTTCTGGGCGAACAGGGCAGCCTGGAAACTGTACCGGAATACAAGGTGGAGCTGGTTTGTGAAGCGAGTGAAGTTAAACAGGTGATAGATGCGATGAAGGCTACCCACCCCTATGAGGAAGTAGCTTATTGCGTGATTCGAACCGAATCGGCCGAGTAAGTCTGTTCACTGGATTGTTTTGTATGCCGGCGTGCACAGGCTCGAGCTCGTCGTGAGAGCGTGGCCTCCGATACGCCCAGCGCATTGGCAGTCTTTTTCTGATTGCCACTGTAATAGTCGAGTACGTGTTCCACTACCAGTCCTTCGAAATCCCGCATCATCTGCTTGAGCTGAATTGATTGTTGTGAAGTCGGGTCATCACTAATTGCGATACAGTCGGTTACCTGACGTAGCAATTGTTTATGCAGTTTGCGTTCCTTGGTAAAGGGCACGAAGGTGAGCAGATGAAATAGCCGGGTTTTCTCTTCGGCATACACCATTAGTGCCAGTATCAGCGTCAGCGAGAGTGACATGAAGATGGCACCATTTATATTTACACCCATGGCCATTAACACAATTATGGAAATTGTCGTTGCTACTGGTGTGGCTGTGCTAATTAAAACCACCAGACACTTCTGCCGATTGATGTTGGAGGCGGTTCGTTTCAGCCCTCGGATCAACAGACTTACAGCGAATAGCAGGCCACCGACAATGTACAGCTGCCACATCCAATACAGGTCTCCAGGCACTCTGGTGAGTGATATTTCTTCGGGTGTGGGAGTTACATCGGCAATGATGGATCGAGTCAGAATTGTGCCAAGCACCAAGCCTGCAAGCACAATATTCAGCGCTGTTTTAACCCTTGAGACATTCCATTTGAACTCAGTGTAATCGAAACAGAGATTAATATAGGCGTGAATAATAAAGTATAAGCTACAGTTATACGCCAACAGGATGATCATCTCCGTTTGCTGGGAAAACTCAGATTTGATGGAGAATAGTTCGGCGAGATTGAGGAAGAAAATCACCAGAAACAGGATGCCGAGGTTGAGATTATCCGTGCGCAAGGACTCGTGATAGCGCAGAAAAATCGCAATCTTCAAACAGATCGCCAGTAATGAAGGTATTACCAGTAGTTCCATTTAATTAACCAGTTCCTCGATTTGCCCTAAGTGGCCGGATTCCAGTTCCAGCCTGTAGTCCTGTTTCCTACAAATAGATGCAGGAATACAGAACTTGATACTGACTTTAGAGCACGAGGCCTATCTGACTAATTGAGAGGCCGCTACCTGCTCCCAGTATCAAAATCCTGTCACCCTCATGGGGCCTTGCCTCAGAGAGAGTTACAGGAATAGTAGCGCTTGTGAGATTACCCTATCTCTGGAATATAGTGGGAGCTTTTTCAAGGGCAATTCCGGCCAATTTTGCCATTCTGTGATGGGGTTTGCTTCCTACCTGGTGACAGATCAGGTGATCTATGTCTTCAGGACTCCAATTCAGCGCTTTATAGGTCTCAGAAATGAGAGATTGGTGCATGCGGATCATTATGGCTGAAATCTTGTCCATGATCATCTGGCCGCAGCGCTTACCCTCGTGATCGAACTTTACAAAGCACAGTTCGGCGTAGCGCCCGCGGCTGGTGAAGCGGTAGGTCTTGATACCTGAATCCTGCGAGGCACGCTGCAAAATCACGGCTCCACCGGCATCACCCGTAGTAAATCCCCCTACTTTGCTGTGAAAATTCTCCAGCGTGGGATTTTCATTGATGTCCTTGATGACATCGTGAATCAAGTGACTGGGAACTTCGCCAGTCACCACCAGCACGTTTTCGGCGGCGCCGGTGGCAATCATGGCATCTCCGACGGACATGCCATTTGAGAATCCGTGACAGGCATTCGAAATATCCAGGCAGGTAGCATTCACACAGCCTAATTCCCGCTGAATACGGTGGGAGGTGGCAGGCTCGATCCAATCCCGATCGATGCCGCAAAACAGCAGCATATCGATATCTTTGGGATCCATGCCGCATTTTTCCAGCGCTTTGCGGCCGGCATGAATGGCCAGGTCTGAGGGCTTGTCTTCGTGTGCGGCGAAGCGGCGCTCGTGAATACCGGTAAGGTCGTCTATATAGGTATTGGCGATACCAAAATCCCGCTCCGAATGCACTTCATCCAGTAATTCTTTGGACGTAACCACATTCTCCGGCAGGTAAGTGCCCATCGACACGATTCTTGATTGACCCGTCATTTTCATAAATGAGCCCTGCTAATCTCCCCCGAAACTCATGATGTCTTGAGTGCTTAGCCATTATCCATGTCTAGGCATACAAAAGGAATGTGAAAAACAACAAATTTGCATTTTTGACATACCGAAATTTATAGTATTTCAAAAATGAAATTCAGCGTATTCAATGCTTCTCCGGTGAGTTTATCGGTGTATTTCCTATCGTAGGAAAAATTCCTACACTCGGCATTTGCCGAGCAATTCACGAAAATTCCACCAATACCAGAAAATGCTAGGAGTGTTATCGACGGCGAAAATGATCTGTATAGCTAATCTTTGGACTTGCGGCTATGACTGATTAAGTGCGTAGTGATGCGACGATCTCCACCATGGTGAACATCGAACATACGAACCGGAAAGTGGTTTTTTGGCAGATCCTTGAAGTAGTGCTCCAGCGTACTCTCGACCACGGGAAAGGCGATTTCCTTCCAGGGAATTTCCGACTCATGAAAAAGCGCCACCGCTTCCGATTCAATTCCTGGTGAGAAATCCAGATTGGACAATTCAGCGCGAAAGAACATGTAGAGCTGATTGATGGCAGGCAGGTTGAAAAGTGTGTAGAGACTGTCTTCCTGCACGGTGACCGATGCGCCGGCTTCCTCCTGTGTTTCTCGAATGGCGCCGGCAAGGCTCGATTCACCGTTTTCCATAAAACCCGCCGGTAGCGTCCACTTGCCAAGGCGCGGTTGAATGGCGCGTTTACATAGTAATACCTGATCTTCGAAGATCGGTACCGTTCCGACCACATTTTTGGGATTCTGGTAAAAGATGGCATTGCAGGCATCACAGCAATGACGTTCTCTG
>DMJN01000124.1:0-4434 GCA_003451715.1 Gammaproteobacteria bacterium
TATCGAAATCCGCCTTGGTGGCGCCACAATTCATCGCTACGGCAAAGCCCTGCACCAGTTCACCCGCATCGGGACCGACCATGTGCAGCCCGACGACCCGATCCGTTGCCTTATCCACGATCAGTTTTAACATGGCCATCTCGTCGCGACCGCTGAGGGTGTGCTTAAGCTGCCGCACCGTGGCGCTGTACACATCGATAGACAGTTCACGGGCCAGAGCCTGTTCCTCGGTGAGTCCCACGCTACCGAGATTAGGATGGCAAAACACGGTAGTGGGAATATTGTCATAGCTCATAAGCGGTTTCTCTTGTGAAAACAGAGACCTGGCGACAATTTGAGCCTCACTCAGGGCAACCGGTGTCAACGCGACGCGGTCGATGGCGTCGCCTACGGCATAGATACTGGGCTCGTCAGTCCTGAATTGGGCATCGACAACGATTGCGCCGGTGTCGGTCCTGGTGACGGCGGTATTCTCCAGACCCAGGTTTTCGGTCAACGGACGTCTTCCGGTGGCATATAACACTGTCTCACACTCAATTTCAGGCCCAGATTTAAGTTGTACCTTTAAACTACTGTTACCTTTAGTTATTTTATTAATGTCATTTTCCAGCTTCAGGCTCACATGGCGGCCAATTTCCGTAGTTATGAACTGGCGAATCTCCTCATCGAATCCCCGCAGTAGTCTGTCGCGGCGATACACCAGGATGGTTTCGCATCCCAGTCGGGAGAAGATGCTGGCGAACTCAACGGCAATGTAGCCACCACCGACGATGGTGAGGGTCTCGGGCAGTTGCTGGAGATGAAAGACCTCATTAGAGCTAATGACGTGTTCGTTGCCTTCGAATTGCGGCACCCAGGGCCAGCCGCCCACGGCTAGCAGGATATAACGGGCGGTCACGGTGCGTCCGTCAATGTGGATCTCATGGGGGCCTTGCAGGGTGGCGCGGGCGTTAAACACCGTCACGTCATTATTATCAAGAATTGCCTTATATATTCCATTTAGCCGTTTAATTTCATTATTTTTATTATTGAGTAAAACTGACCAATCGAAGCTCGGTTCAGGCCCGATCCAGCCAAATCCACGACTGTCTGCAAAGTCATCTCCATAATGGGCCGCGTAGCTGAAGAGCTTTTTCGGGACGCAACCCACATTGACACAAGTACCCCCAAAGTAACGCTCTTCGGCCACGGCGACCCGGGCACCCAGGTTGACCGCTACCCGGCTGGCACGTACGCCTCCCGATCCAGCTCCTATGACAAACAGATCGTAATCAAATGCTTCCAAGATACGGTATCCTTGTGTATGACGAGTCCGAGTCCCGGGCGATCCCCCGGCGAGAGTGCCATTATGCCTCAGCTGGAGCGACGAAAGTAACGACCATTATGCAAGCCAATCTCTTCGAAGACACAGTGGATTCCAGCTTCTATGAGGATCACGATCTAGTGGATGCCACCCTCCGAAAGTTCCCCCGGGCATTCGCACCACAGCAGAGTGTTCAATTGCTGAACACCCTTCTGGAAACGACTCCCTGGCGGCAGGACAGGCTTCGAATAGCAGGCAGGGAGATTGCCGTGCCGAGGTTACAATGCTGGATGGGGGATCCTGACTGCCGCTACGGGTATTCGGGGATACGCCTGGTGCCCGTTGCCTGGAGCGAGGCGGTTCTGTAGGTTCGTAGACAGATACGCCGCTTAACCGGCACAGAATTCAATTCTGTCTTGCTCAATTATTATCGCAACGGGCAAGACAGCGTCGCCTGGCACGCCGACGACGAAGCGGAACTGGGCCCTAATCCAGTCATCGCTTCGGTGAGTTTCGGTGCCGAACGCCCCTTCCAGTTGCGCCATAAGACGCGCCAGGATCTACCCAGGCACAGGCTTTTGCTCCGTGATGGCACTCTCTTACTAATGGGAAATACTTTGCAAGACAAATGGATGCATCAAATACCTAAAGTTAAAGGTCTGATTGAGCCACGGATCAACCTGACTTTCAGAACCGTCTATTAGGGCGCGCTAAGGAATGGCTTTGGACAGATTCGATGTATGTATTGCCGGAGCAGGCGTGATCGGTCTGGCCGTCGCTCTACAACTGTCCAACTCCCGGCGCTTCAGGAATAAGGCTATCGTGGTGGTCGAACGCGAGGCGGGTTTCGGACAGCATATCAGCAGCCGTAACAGCGAAGTCATCCACGCCGGTATCTACTACGCTGCAGACAGTCTCAAGGCTAGGCTCTGTGTAAGGGGTAAACGGCTGCTCTATGAGCATTGCCAGCGGCACGGCGTCGGCTGCCGGCAACTCGGTAAGCTGATTGTCGCGGAAAAGTCGGCAATGGATGAACTGGAGGCTCTACTGTTGAGAGCGCTAGGTAATGGCGTCGACGATCTGCAGTGGCTGGACAGGCGTCAGCTGCAGCAACGGGAAGCAGCGGTGGAAGCCAGTTATGCCCTGCTCTCGCCCTCCACCGGCATCATCGATTCTCATGCCTACATGCAGAGCCTGTTGTACCTGGCACAAAACAACGGTGTCGAATTTGCACCATATACCGAGATAGAGGCCGTCACCAGAGCAAGCCAGGGATTTATCGTGGATACTCGCATCAAGGACGCTAACAATTCGGAAGCTTACCAATTCGGATGCGAGAGTTTTGTGAATTGTGCCGGTCTCGATGCCGGATCTCTCGCTGCAAAGATCGAAGGTGGCAAGCCACAGGGCATTCCGAAGATACATCTGTGTAAGGGCGATTACTTCAGTTACTCAGCAGCCAGCCCATTCGAGTGCCTGGTCTACCCAATGCCAGAGAAAAATGCACAGGGGCTAGGCATTCATAGCACTCTAGATATGGCGGGTCAGCTTCGTTTCGGCCCGGATTCAGAATATGTGGGTGAAAGAAATTATGACGTTAACCCGCTTAAACGGGAAAGCTTTGCAGCAGCTATCGCCACCTACTTCCCCGCTATCTCAGCGGAGAAACTGCATCCCGCTTATTCCGGTATACGTCCCAAGCTGGCAGCTAGCGGAGAACCTGCCGCCGATTTCATAATCAAGAATTATGAAGAGGAAGGAGCTCCGGGGTTGCTCCAGTTGTTTGGTATCGAATCACCGGGATTGACCGCCAGCCTTGCAATCGCCGATGAGGTTGTGCAGTTGCTTTCCTGAACAATCTGCATCCCTATATCGTCAGTGTTGCAGTATCGCTGTCGAATTTATTCGCGAGAATTTTCTCTATGCAATTTTTGCTTGCTCCATCTGTATCAACGAACTGAATCCCGACGCCTTGCAACCTGCAACCCTGTGCCCTGGAGGGACTAATCCAGGTTACCCTGCCTAGTGCAGCCAGTTTTTTCTTCCGTTCCGGCAATCCAATTATCAGGAATAGCTCGGCACCGATATCGTAGCTTGTCTGGGAAGGAATAAATAAACCGCCATTCATAATGAACGGCATATAGAGTGCGTGAAGATCATCTTCATCCTTAATACAGACCGATAGAAAAATTTCATTCGACATACGGTTTAGGCTTCCTGCCCCACTACAATCTTTCTGGAAAATGAACTACACCCAATCAGATGAACTGATACCATCGCCAGATTAATGACTCGATAATCAATTGAGTGTTCGGATTTGATCCACTCAGCATCTGCTTACGCGCTGCAATGACGGCATCGTAAAACTGCATCAACTCTATGAGTAAGCTATGGATCGGCCGCTCTCGTGCAATGAGCAAGCTGTACAGATTATCGATTTCATTCGTGGATTCACCTGGACGCTGATTACTGCTTAAGCTCTTTATTAATATAGATGAAGTCAGCAACAAATGCCCAACTACGGCCGATTCTCCGATTTTTGATGCCAGCGAGACCAGCGATTGGGGTGATTGTGAGCCTGTCGATAGTTGGTAAAGTTTGTTAAGGAACTGATCGCGCTGTTCTACCGCCCCCTGTTCAGCCAGTTGGATTGCATAGAGGGGTCGACATTCGGCGGCTTCCAGCAACCGATCCATATCTACTACACCCTCCAGCATAGATTTTGAGTTCAGCCATTGTTGTGCATCTTCGCGAGCAGGAGAGCTGAATAAGACACGATGACAGCGACTACGGATTGTTGCTGGTAGGCTGCCTGGATATTCAGTGACTAGAAATAAATAGCTATTCAGGGTGGGCTCTTCGAGTGTCTTCAACAGGGCATTGGCGGAGCTAATATTCAAATGATGTGCCACATCGATGATGACAATCTTCGCGGTTCCGGCATGGCTGGTATGAACAATGAAATCGGTAAGCGATTGAATCTGCTCGACATTAATGTCCCGTTTACCCTCCAGCGGTGCTATATGCAACACATCGGGATGGCTGAAATCTTCTCCGGCCTGCCGGCAGTTTCTGCAGATGCCGCAGGCGAATTGTTTGAGTGGATCCTGGCAGAGCATGTAGCGGGAGAA
>DMJN01000124.1:4860-10109 GCA_003451715.1 Gammaproteobacteria bacterium
GCGCTGCCACTGACTGTTCTGCCAGGGGAGAGGTACTTCCGGCAGCATGTTGGAATCCTTAATCATCTTGTTGCAGTAGGCTCAATTTCTCTTCCAGTATGATCAGCAACTCGCTGCTGACGGCTTCCAGATCCTGAGACGCATCGACGACAATGCAGCGCTCCTGCTCGGCGCTGGCAATATCCAGATAGGCTTGTCTGACTTTCTCAAAAAATTCCAGCTGCTCTCGCTCGAATCGATCGAGTGCTGCTCTGTTCTGTGCCCGTTGTAATCCGGTTAAGGGGTCAAGATCGAGAATGATCGTCAGGTCTGGTCGCAGCTCTTCCTGAACCAGAGTCTCGAGTTCCGCTATCTTGCTTCGATCGAGTCCCCGCCCTGCACCCTGATAGGCATAGGTGGCGTCTGTAAATCGATCGCAAATGACCCACTTACCGGCGGCCAGGCTGGGTCTGATAAGTCGGTCCAGGTGTTGCGCCCGGGCGGCGAAGATCAGCAGTAATTCACTCAATCCCGTCAGGTCTTCATCGTCATTCACCTTAAGTAATAGATCTCGAATTTGTTCTGACCAAATTGTGCCACCTGGCTCTCTTGTGACGATGAAATCTATACCCTGGTCGGCCAGGAATTGCTTGATGGTTTCGATGTTGGTACTTTTACCAACCCCTTCTACACCTTCGATCGTGATGAACAATCCATTTTTATTTTTCATGGCTTAGTAGGTTCTACTGTGTCTGGGGTTGTCGTTGGAAACGATCGACAGCCGCATTGTGTTCTTCCAGGGTGCTGGAAAAATAATGGCTGCCATCACCCTTGGCCACAAAATACAAATAGTCCGAAGGCAATGGGTTGAGGCTCGCCGTAATTGAATCGATGCCAGCCAGGGCTATCGGTGTTGGAGGCAAGCCATTAATGCGATAGGTATTATAGGCAGTTGCCAACACCAGGTCCGCCCTTCGCAAATCCCCTGAGTAATCTTCTCCCATCCCATAAATCACCGTAGGATCCGATTGCAGACGCATACCCTGTTCCAGTCTGCGGACGAAAACTCCAGCGATATGACCGCGCTCGCTTAGGGATGAGGATTCTTTCTCAATAATCGACGCCATGGTCAGGGCCTGGTAATTATTGTCATAGGGTAATGCGCCGAGGCGGGCTTGCCAGGCAGTCTCCAACACCTCCCGCAGACGCTGATTGGCTCTGCGCAATAAATCCAGGTCTGTAGCACCTTTGGTATAAAAGTAGGTATCCGGAAAAAGCATTCCCTCCGGGTTGTCATAATCGAGTTCCATGCGTTTTGCGATTTCATCCCGCGGCAGATCCTGCAACTCCAGCACCAACTTGGCACTGCGGCTTATTTCGGCCATTGCCTGTGCAAATGTCCATCCTTCTACGAGGGTTATTCTATACTGTACATTGTCACCAGTGACCATCTTATCGAGCAACTCGGCGGGAGTCAGACCAGCCTCCAATCGGTACTCTCCTGTCTGAACGGCATTCGTCACTCCACGCCAGCGTGCCAGAGCCACAAACAATTGAGGGTAGTCGAGCAAGCCCTGTGCCTGTAGATCACTCGCGACTCGAGACAGGGAACTCCCGGGCGCGACCTCATAAATCGAATTACCTGACAAGGCGGGAATGGAAGTATAAAGATACCGGGCACTGACCAATACCGCGATCAACAGTAGCAAGGCTGACACCGTGCACAGCGTAAGGAATAACCGAAGCTTAGGATTCCCTGGTAGTGTAAAGAGTCTCATGCCTGCGCTGGGTTGCCTGAGGATTGGGGGTCTGTTGAGCAGCCAACACAGTAGCATTTTCCATAGAACTAATCATCGCTGCGCACTGCTCTACCACACGGGGCTATTCGGTGAATGGGTGATTTAGTCGACAAATGCCTGTGGATGAATAGCCGGCATCGCACGCAGGGATTGTTAAACCTAAGCAGTAGCCGCCTGGTGATTTCCTCAGGTTTCAGTGTCACTCGATCTTCGAGAAGATAAGACTGCCATTGGTGCCCCCGAAACCGAATGAATTGCTGAGCACGACATTCACCGAACGGTCACGGCTGGTATGGGGAACGTAGTCTAAATCGCAACCTGCATCGGGCGTATCCAGATTAATTGTGGGAGAGACAATCTGGTCTCTAAGAGTCAAGACAGAGATGATTGCCTCAGCTGCTCCGGAGGCACCCAGTAAATGTCCGATCATCGATTTACTGGAACTTACGCAGAGCTTCTTGGCATGCTCACCGAAAACAGTCTTGATAGCCTCGGTCTCTGCAATATCACCGGCCAGGGTCGAGGTGCCGTGGGCATTGATATAATCAACCGCGGTGGCATCAAAGTTTGCACTGCTCAGTGCATTGCGCATACACAGCGCTGCCCCAGCCCCGCCTTCAGAAGGTGAGGTCATGTGATAGGCATCCCCACTCATTCCGAATCCAACCAACTCTGCATAGATTTCTGCGCCACGCTGTTTGGCATACTGCATCTCTTCCAGCACCATGATGCCGGCGCCGCTACTCAGTACAAATCCGTCTCTGTCTTTGTCCCAGGGACGACTGGCCCTGGTGGGGTCGTCATTACGAGAAGAGAGCGCTCTGGCAGCGCAAAAACCACCCAGGGCTACCGGCGATGTGGCCATCTCGGCGCCACCAGCCAGCATGACCTCAGCCTGATTATTGCTGATCATGTTGGCAGCCAGACCGATATTGTGGGTTCCCGTAGTACAGGCTGTAGATACGGCTATGCTGGGGCCCTTCAGACCAAATCTTATAGACAGGTTACCGGCAACCATGTTGATGATTGAGCCCGGTATAAAGAAGGGGGACACTTTGCGCGGCCCCCTATCGCGGATCTGCAGGCTGGTCTCTTCGATAGCGGTAAGCCCACCAATACCGGAACCTATAGCGACACCCGCTCGATCGGCATTCCATTGCGAGTCACCCAGGCCGGAATCGACAAAAGCCTGCACGCCCGCAGCAATACCGTACTGCATGAAAATGTCCATGCGACGTGCTTCTTTTGCTTCCATATAAGGAGTGCAGTCGAAGTTCTTTACGGAACCACCAAAGCGCGTGCTGAATTTGCTCACGTCGAAATGATCGAGTGAAGCGATCCCGCTGCGCCCATTTTTAATTGCTTCCCACGAGCTTGTTACATCGTTACCCACTGGAGAGACCAGTCCCAGGCCGGTAACGGCAACTCTTCTAGCATTCAATCTTGTATCCCCTGCAGAAATACCACCGTACTAAATAAACAAAAGCTACTCCAGAGTGCTCCAGAGTAGCTTTGAGATGTTCAGTAATTAGCGCTTACAGGTGTTGGTTAATATAATCACAGGCTAACTGGACAGTGGTTATTTTTTCGGCCTCCTCATCAGGAATTTCAGTTTCGAATTCCTCTTCGAGCGCCATGACCAATTCGACGGTATCTAAAGAATCAGCACCTAAATCTTCCACAAATGAAGCAGAAGGTTTTACCTCGTCTTCCTTTACACCAAGCTGTTCGCAGACAATCTTCTTAACGCGTTCTTCGATGCTACTCATATTGTTTATTAGCTCCTAATGCTTTGTAATCTAAAGGCTTTTTAAGAAGCCTCTGTGTCACAGTCGTGATACAGCCGGTCAACCGTGTAATTCAGAGACGCGATTTTACCTCTATTTTCCTGAGTTGTAATGTTTAAATTTGAAAATTCACAGCAATGCCCATAGGCTCCATTTGCTCCTCAGGGAGCCCTCTTCATAGTATTCAGCCCATATACATACCACCGTTCACATGCACCGTTTCGCCAGTAATATAACCACCGCTTTCAGACACCAGAAAACCCACCACAGCAGCAATCTCATCGGGCTGTCCGAGGCGCCCCAGGGGAATTTGTGCCAACAGCGCATCAGTCTGCTGTGCTGGTAATTCGCGGGTCATATCGGTGTCGATGAAGCCAGGAGCTACCGCATTGACCGTGATTCCACGTGAACCGATCTCCTTAGCCAGCGAGCGGGTAAACCCCTCAATCCCGGCCTTCGAGGCGGAATAATTAGTCTGGCCTGCATTGCCGCTGGAGCCAACTACGGAACTGACATTAACGATTCTGCCCCAGCGTGCCTTCGTCATCGCCTTGATACAGGCCTTGGTGACGCGGTACATCGAACCGAGATTGGTATCGATAACCGCATTCCACTCTGCTGCTTTCATACGCATCAGGAGATTATCCCGCGTTATCCCTGCATTGTTCACCAATACAGTGGGTGCACCGAATTCTTCCTGTATGCTTGCCAGGGCAGTTGTTACAGACTCATCGCTGGAGACATCCACACAGAAGCCTTTTCCCTTGAACTGATGTTCAGCAAGGTAAGCGGATATCGATTCGGCTCCAGCTTCGGTAGTCGCAGTGCCAATTACGGTATATCCGAGCTTGCCAAGGGTAGTGGCAATCGCACGGCCAATACCTCGACTCGCTCCAGTAACCAGGGCAATTGCGCCCGTATCACTCATCAAACATCTCCTTCTGGTAGATTAGTATCGACTTGTTTGTGGATTCTTTATCGGCTTAAGCACGAAAGCGGGCAGCTTCTGTATCAGGCGGATATTTCTGCAATGGCGCTATCAAGGCTTGCCCCATCATCGCTGCCGTAACAGAGCATATCCGGTTCAATCCGTTTAGCCAGACCACAGAGTACCTTTCCAGGGCCACATTCCATTAATTTCCCTACCCCTAGCTTACTGATCGCTTTTACACAATCTACCCATAAGACAGGTGTATACAATTGTTTTATGAGATTCTTCTTTATCTCTTCGGGATCATCACAAATCCCGGCATGGGCATTTTGCACAACCGCAATCTCCGGTTGCATAAATGTTACGGCTGCCAATTCCTGCTGTAGTTTTTCCGCTGCTGGTTTCATCAGATCACAGTGCGAGGGAACACTTACATTCAGTGCCAGTGCTCGCCTGGCACCCGCCTCTTTGCACAACTGCACAGCCCGTTCAACAGCTTCGGCATTGCCGGCGATGACCGTCTGACCCGGGGAATTGAAATTGGCAGCCGAAACTACCCCCATTTCCTCCGCTTCATCACAGATTTCATTGATCTGATAATCCTCCAGCCCCACGATTGCTGCCATCTTTCCTGTACCTTCGGGTACCGCAGACTGCATGAACCGACCACGATGGAACACCAGCTTAACCGCGTCCTGAAAGCGCAGGACTCCAGCGCACACCAGAGCAGAATATTCCCCCAGGCTATGTCCA
>DMJN01000115.1 GCA_003451715.1 Gammaproteobacteria bacterium
GCAGCTCATTCATGATTTGAAGAATGCCAATCGCGAAGCACGCATCAGTGTCAAACTGGTATCCGAGATAGGCGTTGGCACTATCGCTGCCGGCGTAACCAAGGCCAAGACCGATCATCTGGTGATAGCGGGTCACGATGGCGGTACCGGCGCATCGCCATTAACTTCGATCAAGCATGCAGGCCTGCCCTGGGAGCTGGGAATTGCAGAAACCCATCAAACACTTGTGATGAATAACCTGCGTTCTCGCGTAGCCCTGCAGACTGACGGACAATTGAAGACCGGTCGTGACATCGCCGTGGCAGCTCTGCTGGGCGCTGAAGAATTCGGCTTCGCTACGGCACCATTGATTACGCTCGGCTGCATCATGATGCGCAAGTGCCACATGAATACCTGCCCGGTTGGCATTGCGACTCAGGATTCTGAGTTACGCAAAAAGTTCAAGGGTAAGCCAGAGCATGTGGTGAACTACCTCTTCATGGTCGCCGAAGAACTACGCGGTATCATGGCTCAACTCGGCATGCGCACCGTTAATGAAATGATTGGCCGAGTGGATCTGCTGGATACCGACGACGCTATCAGTCACTGGAAAACCAGCGGCCTGGATTTGAGTTCAATTCTGGAACCGGCGAAGGTGGTTTTTGAGGGCACAGAATTCTACAAGACCATGGACCAGGATCATGGTCTGGATAAAGCGCTGGATAAGGAACTAATCCGCCTGGCGGCACCGGCATTGGAAAGCGGTGAAAAAGTCTTCATCGAGCATGAGATTATCAACACCAATCGTGTAGTCGGCACCATGCTCTCAAATGAGGTGGCCAAACGCTGGAAAGCCGACATGCTGCCGGAAGATACGATCAACATTAAGTTCACCGGTTCTGCTGGGCAGAGCTTTGGTGCCTGGCTGGCCAAGGGTATCACCATGACCGTCGAAGGCGATGCCAATGACTACGTCGGTAAGGGCCTGTCCGGGGGCAAGGTCATTATCTACCCGCCAAAAGAGAGCAGCTTCAAGGCGGAAGAAAATATCATTGCTGGCAACGTAATCCTTTACGGGGCCACTGGCGGAGAAGCCTATATTCGCGGTATTGCCGCTGAGCGGTTTGCGGTACGCAACAGCGGCGCCAGTGCCGTGATCGAAGGTATTGGAGATCATGGTTGCGAATACATGACAGGGGGCTGTGTTGTGGTACTTGGCAAGACCGGTAGAAACTTTGGTGCCGGCATGAGCGGCGGCATCGCCTATGTGTGGGATCCCCATGGCAGCTTTCCCAGCCGTTGCAATATGGATTCTTTCGAGCTGGAACCCGTTAGCGGCGCTAAGGACATTCTCGAATTGAAATCCCTGATCGAGAACCACGTGAATTACACCGATTCGACTGTTGCCAGGGCGGTGCTGGAAAATTGGGAAGCCTCCGTTGCACAGTTTGTGAAGGTAATGCCAATCGATTACAAACGAGTGTTGGCGGAACGGGCTGCGGCATCCGCTGCATAAAGAGATTTGCATAGTTTTGCGACCACGACCTGAGTGGCCGCCATTAGGAAAATAGAGAAGTAGATGGGTAAGCCAACAGGATTTAAGGAATTCGACCGGGAATCGGAACCCTATCGTCCGGCAATGGATCGGCTGGTGGATTTCAAGGAGATCTACACCGACCACCAGGAAGGGCACCTGACTGAGCAGGGAGCCCGTTGTATGGATTGCGGTGTCCCCTTCTGCCAATCCGCCGACGGCTGCCCGGTCTACAACCTGATTCCGGAATGGAATGACCTGGTCTACAACAAGCGCTGGAAGGATGCGCTCGACAGACTTCATAAGACCAATAATTTTCCTGAATTTACCGGCCGCGTTTGCCCGGCACCCTGCGAGGGCGCCTGTGTACTTGGTATCCACGAACCCGCCGTTACCATCAAGAATATCGAATGCGCGATTGTCGATAAGGGTTTCGAGGCTGGCTGGGTGGTTGCTAATCCCCCT
This sequence comes from Gammaproteobacteria bacterium, assembly GCA_003451715.1. GTDB lineage: Bacteria > Pseudomonadota > Gammaproteobacteria > Pseudomonadales > Pseudohongiellaceae > UBA9145. Next base: position 1,979 of record DMJN01000115.1, read on the forward strand.
TATTTCAGAAGCGGCAAGACCGTCGCGATCGTCGGATCCGGCCCCGCCGGGCTGGCCGCTGCTGCGCAGCTGAATCGTGCGGGGCATGCGATTACCGTTTACGAAAGAGACGATCGAATCGGTGGTTTGTTGATGTATGGCATTCCCAACATGAAGCTTGAAAAGGATGTCGTCGATCGACGCGTAGATCTGCTTCGCGAAGAAGGTGTGAATTTCATCGTCAATGCCGACGTCGGTGGTACTGGCGAGAATGGGGTGTCAGTCGAGAATATGTTGAACGAATTCGATGCCGTGCTACTGGCCACTGGTGCGACAACACCACGAGATCTGCCAATTCCAGGCCGCGAAGGAGATGGCGTGCATTTCGCGATGGAGTTTTTACGGAAAAACACCAGGAGCCTGCTGGACTCCAATCTGCAAGACGGTAACTACATCAGTGCCAAAGACAAGAAGGTAATCGTCATCGGAGGTGGTGACACGGGCACAGATTGCATCGGTACTTCGCTGCGCCACGGCTGCAAGTCGCTGGTAAATTTCGAGATCATGCCCAAGCCGCCGGTGGATCGCAGCCCAAATAACCCCTGGCCTACCTGGCCACTAATTTTCCGGGTCGATTATGGCCACGAAGAGGCCGCCGCTCGTGATGGCAATGACCCGCGTGTGTTTTCAATATCAGGCAAGGAATTCGTTCGCGACGGCAATGGCAGACTACTCGGCATTAACACAGTCGAAGTCGATAAGAACTTCAAAGAAATACCTGGCACCATAGAGTTCTGGGAAGCCGATTTGATCTTCCTGTCCATGGGCTTCCTCGGCCCGGAACACTATGTCAGCAATCCTCTGAATCTGGAACTGGACCAACGCTCCAACTACAAGGCTGACTATCAGGACTTCAAGACTTCCCACGAAAAGGTATTCGCCGCCGGCGATTGCCGACGCGGACAGTCATTGGTAGTGCGTGCTATCAACGAAGGCCGGCTGGCAGCCGAACAAATCCATCGGTTTCTTGAAGAATAGTCCCGACTATCTGGCACCGGCCAGACCAAGGCTCTGCAGTGCTACATCTATTTCATCGAGGATCGCCGGGTCGTCAATCGTCGCCGGCATGCGATACTCCTCATTGTCGGCAATCTTTTGCATGGTTCCCCGCAGAATTTTCCCTGAACGTGTCTTGGGTAAGCGCTCAATGACTGCAGCCTGTTTAAAAGCTGCTACGGGGCCGATCTGACTCCTGACAAGTTGCACGATTTCAGCAACAATATCTTCATTAGTGCGATCTACACCTGCCTTGAGCACAATAAATCCTACTGGCAATTGTCCTTTCAGCTGATTAGCTACACCGATGACTGCACATTCGGCAACATCGCTATGGCTTGCTAACACTTCTTCCATGGCGCCGGTGGATAAACGATGTCCAGCCACATTGATAATGTCATCAGTACGACTCATGACAAATACATATCCGTCTGCATCGATATAGCCGGCATCGGCGGTCTTGTAGTAGCCAGGAAATTCCGCCATGTAACTCTCGGTGAAACGGTCGTGGGCGTTCCACAGAGTCAGCAAACAACCGGGGGGCATGGGGAGTTTCGTACACAGCGCGCCCACTTCCCCGGCGGGCATCTGATTACACTGATCATCCAGAGCCTGCAGGTCCCAGCCCGGTGCCGGTCTGGTGGGAGAGCCGGGTTTGACCAGTAGAAAACCATATCCCTTATGGTTGGCTGCGATAGACCAACCGGTTTCGGTCTGCCACCAGTGATCGATGACAGGCACCTTGAGCTTCTCCTCAGCCCAGGCCAGCGTGTCCGGATCGGTGCGTTCACCGGCGAGGAACAGCGTTTCAAACTTACTCAAGTCATATTTGGCCAACAATGCTCCATCAGGATCTTCCTTTTTTATGGCGCGAAATGCGGTAGGCGCTGTAAACATCGCATTTACTCCGTGCTCGGCAATAACTCGCCAGAACGCGCCAGCATCCGGCGTACCGACCGGCTTGCCTTCATAGAGGATAGTCGTGCAACCCTTAATCAGTGGTGCGTAAACGATGTAGGAGTGCCCCACTACCCAACCGACGTCGGATGCTGCCCAGTAGACATCACCAGCCTCCATCCCATAGATCGTGTTCATGGTCCAGTTCAGGGCCACGGCATGTCCACCATTGTCCCGCACTACTCCCTTGGGCTGGCCGGTGGTTCCAGAGGTGTAAAGAATGTATAGAGGATCGGTCGCCTCGAGCGGTACACAGTCGACAGAATCAGCATCGGCAATCGCTGTCAGCCAATCGATGTCTCGCCCGGTCTGTAATTCCGCCGGGCATTGTTCGCGTTGCACAACAAGAACCTTACCGGGTTTGAATTCAGCGATATCGATTGCCTCATTCAAAAGCGGCATATAAGGAATAACCCGATTGACCTCAATGCCACAAGATGCAGTTATGATCACATCCGGTTGTGCGTCATCGATGCGCACCGCCAACTCATTGGAAGCGAAACCACCGAACACAACCGAATGAATTGCGCCGATGCGGGCACAGGCCAGCATGGCAATGACGGTTTCAGGGATCATGGGCATGTAGATGATTGCCCGGTCGCCTTTTTTAATACCATTGGCAACGAGCACACCGGCACATTTTGCAGTAAGGTCCCGCAGTTCAGCATAGGTGAACTTGATGACGCGATTGCCGGTAACCGGACTGTCATAGATCAACGCTGTCTGATCCCCCCGACCGGCTTCCACGTGCCGATCCAGTGCGTTATAACAGGTGTTGATCTCGCCACCCTTGAACCATTGCCCGTGGGGCATTACCGAAGTATCCAAGACCGTATCCCAGGGTTTGGTCCAGTGCAGTTCCTTCGCGGCAGCTCCCCAGAATGCATCGGGATCGGTTAAGGATTGCTTGTAGGCTTGTTGGTAATTACTTTCGGCATCGGATGACATCAGGACTATCCCTTTTATGTGTTAGTTCCCGCAGGGATGCTCATCTTAAAAGAAGGGGGGATAGTATTACCAGAGATTCTTCGGCTCACATGAGGGTGGTATGAGCACCCGGCAGAGTGCCGATTTCCGGGATAGAAGCAGTCAAAAAAATGGCGGTCACTGCTTCTCGGAAGGAATCTGCAGTGACCGCCTCAAGAGATCAGCCGTTAACAACTGATCTCGTGGAGTTTCCAGTTGAATGGATTTACGTGCCCGGTGTGAAATCTACCAGTTCCACGCGGACATCCTCCTCCAGGTCAATCTCCAGAATCAATCCCGTGCCGGGCAGGTACACCTTGGTCTCTTCTACATCGGGTTCGAGAGGAGTGTATTCCAGTGTCTCCAGGCAGTTATTACTGCAGGCAAATCCAGATTCGGTAGATTCATTGGATTCGAGACTCACGGTCTGGCCAATGTCTTCTGCCTCGCCGATTGCATACTCCTGTCGCAACACTTCATCGACTACTGGCATGGCACGAAACAGGATGCCGCCCTTTGCACCGTCTACGCCGGCTTCCCAGGAACCGTCGATGTCGGTTAGTTCGCCGTCCTCATAGTTGCGGGAGAGTTCACCCAGATACCAGACATTGCCGTCTTCATCCTGACCATACCAGTCGAACGTGTCTTCGATTATTTCTCCATCTTCCTCGACAACATCCTGCACTACGATCGCTTCGACACCGTCGATCTCCCTGGTGTCATCCAACACGGTGACGGTGATGGTTTCTTCCTCACTCTCGTACACCCAGATATTGCCGACGATTAGCGGAAAATACGGATCCGAATAACAATATCGTCCGTGCCCTATCCTGGTTCCCCCTCTTCACACCCTACCTTATGATGAACCGCGCTACTGCCAATCCCCCGATGATAGATATCGTCGGCACTACCTTGTTACTGGTAGCCAGCATCCTGTTCGTGTTATGGGCATCGGGAAAGGTGTTTAAGCTGGGTGTGCTGCGCACCGGTCAACCACCCAAGCTACTGGAGCTACTCCGCTTGATGCGGGCCAGATGACAAGGACCGCTACAAATCGTTGCTGTCCTCTTGCGATGCCTCAATGCCACCAAGTTCGAGGTCACAATGCCTGCAGCGACGGGATAGTAGATTCAACATAACGACCTTAACAAAGAACTGATTACCACAGGCGGGACAGCGCCGGCTCGCCATGTCTATCGCAAAGACAGTCCAGATTGCCATGTAAATGAGCATTATTGAACCTATATTGCGTTGATCCGCCAGCAGCTCCCATACAACAAACATGTAAACCGGTAGGGTTAACATACATACGATCATGCGGGTACGTGCCCGGCTTATCTTTCTCAAAGCCTGGAGATGAGTATTAGTCTTCGATTCTGCTTCATCGCTTCGCGAACTGGAGGGGTTACTCTTGGGCTCCGAATCATCTTCCATCTGGGGATCGTCTGATTTGCTGCCAAGCAGTTTTCAACAGGCCCACTATAGCTAAGATGGGAATTCATGTATATGTGTTTCTCCAGGCTCAATGAGCTAAAAACAAAGCGACCATTGAGTTGATCAAAGATCCCTTAAGTCCTGAAGCCATAATTCGAAACGAAGCCGACAACGGTTGGCTTCGCTTCAGCGATCCCATTCGGGTGGTCGAGGCCCATGCGCTTTGTGACGTCATTCCTGCGCTGGATGAGATCGAAGCTGCCTGTGCCGATGGACTGACGGCTGTCGGATGGATTGCCTATGAGGCCGCACCAGCCTTCGATGCTTCCTTGTCGTGTAAGTGCAGCCGGTTGCCTCTGCTGCTCTTCGGAATATACGATTCGGCTTTGCCCTGGGAACTTGCACCGGCAAAAAACCTGGCTCTCGAACTGTCTCCCCAGCTGACGAAGACATCCTACGCTGCAAAGCTTGGCAAGATAAAGCAATTACTGCAAAGCGGCGATAGTTATCAGGTCAACCTCACCCATCAACTCACTGGTGAATGCGAGCATGATGGGGAAACTGTGTTCGCTTCAATGTACCGAAATCAACCTGCCGCCGGTTCGGTGTTCATGAACTGGGGCTCCCATGCTTTATGCAGTGTCTCACCGGAACTCTTCTTCAGCCTGGATGGCAGGCAAATCCGCATGCAGCCGATGAAGGGGACTCGTCCGAGAGGAGCAACCGTCAAAGAAGATCAACGACTCTATTCAGACCTGCAAACTTCAGAAAAAGAACGCGCTGAAAATCTGATGATTGTCGACATGATCCGCAATGATCTAAGCAGAATAGCGCACTCAGGTTCGGTTGCAGTGGATGAGTTGTTTCAGATAGTGGATCTACCAACCGTCTGGCAAAAGATATCCACCGTATCTGCACAAACCAGCGCATCGCTCGCCGAGATTTTTTCGGCACTGTTCCCCTGCTCATCGATAACCGGTGCTCCCAAGGCCCGCACTATGGCGATTATCGAAAGCCTCGAGTCGGCACCTAGAGGGATCTACACCGGTGCTGTCGGTGTGATACGGCCAGATCGGAAAATACGGTTCCAGGTGGCGATTCGTAGCTTGCTGCTTGATACTAAAACCCGCATTGCCAAATATGGTGTTGGTAGCGGCATCGTCTGGGATTCGGATGTCGAGAGCGAATGGCAGGAAACAATGGTCAAGGCAAAGGTAGTAACAGATGCGCCAGCAGAGTTTTGCTTATTGGAGACAATGCGGTTCGAGCCCGCTAGTGGCGTACTGCGGCTGGATCATCATATGCACAGAGTCCAGGATTCGGCCGCATTCTTTGGATTCAGCATCGATACAACGGCGATTCGTTCTGCACTGACTGGTTTCATTGCTGTTACTGATCGAAAACTACGCCTGCTGGTCTCCAGGGATGGAAGCTTCGTGTTGGAAAATCATGATCCGGGTGTGGAAGGCCAGCCCATGCGACTGTGCGTCGCGCAACAAGCCGTACAAAGCAATGATGTTTTTCTCAGGCATAAGACTACTAACAGGCAGGTGTATGAGATGAGCCGGGAACAACTCAATGGCTGTGATGATGTCATCCTCTGGAACGAACGCGGAGAACTGACCGAAACGACTATTTGCAATCTCTATCTGGAATTAGGGGGAGAGCTACTGACCCCCGACTCCAGCAGTGGGTTGCTCAAAGGCACCTATCGCCAGCAGCTGCTGAATTCAGGAAAAGCCAGGCAGGCAGTACTGACCAGGGAGGATCTTAATCAAGCCACACGGCTTTTCGTCTCCAACAGCGTACGTGGATTCTGTGAAGCCAGATTATGGGGGTCAGAGTAAAAACTATTTCTGGGCTGGTGGCGTTATGCAGGATGGGTGAATAGTTTTTACTCTGACCCCCTTTACTCAAAGAGTAAATGCGTTCCACAATTGGCTGATTCCGATAAACAACAGCACTGCCGCCAGAACTTTGTTCACCAACTGGCTGCTTTCTGCCAAATGGGTTTTCAGGTAGCCACTGGCAACAACGAATCCATACAGCGCCAGCAATTTACCGAGAAACACCCCCGCCAGGAAGGCAGCCAGGTAAATACCAGTGTATTCGAAATTGAAATACTGACTTATTGCAGCCAGGGCAAAAATCCAGAACGGAATCGCCTGGGGATTGAGGGCGGCAATAAGCAAACCCTTTTTGAAGAATGATCCTTGCTCCACCCGGCTTGCAGAAAGTGTAGGATTAGATTTTCGGGTGTAAACAATTACTGCCAGTACAATGAAAGCGGTGGCGATTATGAATCGGATGACGAGGTTTGATTCCAGATAGGAACTGATGAGCAAGCCGAAAAATATAGCCACTATCGCTTCGCCAATCTCAATCAGGGCAGCGGCGAGTGCAACTTCGGTGCCACAGCGTTTGTTATGATCGACCGTGGCTTTGACGACGCTGAGATTAATCGGGCCGAAAGGAATCGTGCCCAGGAAGCACGTCAGGAGCGCTACCAGAAAATACAGCAGGAGATTTTCCACTGTTACTGATATCCCCTCGCCTGCAGTTTGAACAGCGTTGCATACTGACCATCGGCTTGCAGCAACTGCTGGTGACTGCCTTCCTCCTGTACCTCACCTTTCTCCAGCACAATGATGTGGTCTGCCATTCTCACGGTGGAGAAGCGATGAGATATTATGATGGAAATCTTCTTGGCCGTTAAATCACGGAAGTGACCAAATATTTCAGCCTCCGCACGGGCGTCGATAGAAGCCGTGGGTTCATCGAGGATGAGAATGTCTGCCTTGCTGCGCATGAACGCACGTGAGAGGGCAATCTTCTGCCACTGGCCGCCGGATAAATCCTTGCCTTCCTTAAACCAGGTACCTAATTGCGTGTCATAGCCGTATGGTAAATCTTTAACAAATGCGTCCGCCATGCCCTTTTGTGCCGCCTCTTCGATGCGGGTTCTTTCATGGATTTCTTCTACATCCCCAATACCAATATTTTCACCGACGAGTAATTGATAGCGTGCAAAATCCTGAAAGATAACGCCGATTTTTTTCCGCAGTGTTTCTATATCCCATTCTCTTAATTCCAGTCCCTCCAGAAAAATTTGTCCTTCGGTCGGACTGTACAAACGAGTCAGGAGTTTTATCAGGGTAGTCTTGCCACTGCCGTTCTCACCCACGATAGCCAGACTCTCACCCTGTTTAATGTGCAAGGTGACCTTGTGCAGTGCCGGGGTTTCGCTGCCCGCGTAGTAAAAGCTTACATTTTCGAATCGGATGCCGTCGGCCGGGTCTGGCCCCACGCACTGATCGCCGGATTGTTCCGGCACCTTGTGATCCAGGTATTCGGTAAGATTGGACAGATAGAGATTGTCTTCGTACATTCCGTTCACCGCAGTCAGGCTATTGGTGACCGCGTTTTGACCGAGGCGAAACTGCGCGATATACATAGTCATCTGGCCAATGGTGATAGTACCGGCTATGGCAGCAAAGCCAACCCACCCGTAGGCGAAATAGAAAGCCGCACTGGCGAGCAGCCCTAACACATAGCCCCAGAATCCTCGCCGTATAACCAGGTTTCTATCTTCTTTATATATGTTTTTGAAAATATCGACGTAGCGTTGCAGGAAGAGCTTGCCAAGCTGCAGCAATTTCACCTCCTTTACACCATCTTCACGAGTCAGAACCATTTCTAGATAGAATTGCATGCGCCGCTCGGCTGATCTGCGCCGAAATATGCGAAATGCCTCACCTGAGAATTTTGCCTCTGCGATAAACGCGGGAATTCCAGCTAGGCCGAGTAACAAAACCGCATAGGGAGAGAATTGAAATAGCCAGATGCCAATTGTTATAAGCATGACTATGTCGCGGGATAGGTCGAAGGTCTTGATTACCAGACTTAAAGGTCTGCTGGATGCTTCACGACGAGCTCGATTTAATTTGTCGTAATAATCGGCATCTTCAAAATGTGCCAGCTCCAGGGTTAAAGCCTTATCAAGAATCATGACGTTGATCTTGTTACCAAGCAGAACCCGTAAGATTGATTGGCACACTGCATTGATGCGTTGTGCGCCAGTCATGAGTACGACCAATCCGGCTTCGACAAATACGTAGAACAACACCTCTGCTCGTGCTTGTTCAGCAACTTCCCCGGTTTGTTGGAAAGTCGTTGATACGGCGTCTACGAAGAGCCCTCCAATCGAGGCAATAGCCGCAGGTAAAACACCCGAAACAAGAGTGGTCGCTGCCATGACAACAGTCAGGGCCGCACTGGAACTCCAGACGATCTCAAGTGCGACCCGGCTATATTGGAAGACCGATACGAACTTGTGGATCGCTGTCTGTGAATTGTTATTGTCCAAATTACTCTCGAAAAATTTCCAGGCGCCAGCTCTACCCACCAGAGTCAAACATCAGGAGCACATTTATAACTGGTTTTTCACCGCAAAAAATGGGGACTCTGTTAAACAGCGCCCCCATTCTTAAAAATGGTTCGGTGCTCCTTAGAGCAACATATGTTTTACATTTTAACGAATTTCAACACGAAGCGATCGGTGTTACGACCCAGGCTCGGATTAAACGGTGGGAGCGTTTGATCATCGGCAGGATTGTCCAGCATTTCACTGCTGCCTACCAACGCAAAGCCGACGCCGACAAGCGCCTTTACAGTCTCCTCGAAAGGGACTCTGTGTAAGCTCGCGTTGTCAGCGCCTGGCGTTCCCTCGTGATCGATGACAGCTAGAATTCCACCCGGCTTTAACACGGTCAACACCTGTCCGAATAAGCCCTGGGCTGCGGCAGCATTTACATTGTGCACGTCGTGAAAATTCAGTGCCGTCATGACAAAGTCGACCGATCCCGGAGCCACGTCGGATACCGGACCGAGCAGGTGTTCCAGATTGGACAGCCGGCCCAACTTGTCATTGATGGCATCCATATTTTGCTCAACAAACGGTCCTGGATTGTTTTGCATGTAAACCTTGCCGTTATCACCAACCGCCAGAGCCAGAACCTCTGAATACCAACCGCCTATCGCGATCAGGTCGATTACAGTCATACCGGGTTCGAGGCCCATAAAAGATAGCACTTCCGGAGCCTTTCGGGATGCATCTCTTTCTTTATCCGCGGCCGGTCGATCCGGATTGGCCATGGCTCGCTCCAGCGCGGAGATGTCGAGTTGAGCTGAAGCGGTACTGCACAGAAAAAAAACTGTGAGCAAAGATAGAACTGATTTCATAGTAGTAATCCTTTTCTATAACTCTATATTGTATAGTGCAATTTCAAATTTTGGTCATTCAAGCAGCCTGCCTGGTATTACAGGGCCTTGCAGAATAAACCAAGCACAGTAGTGAGTATAGAGAAATCAACTGAGGTGAATAGCACGCCGATTATGCCCAAACGAATAGAAACAGGGATTTTCTGACAAATAGATGCGGATTCTTGCTTACAGCAAGATCACTCTTGCCTGCAGCCGATTTCACTTTCAAGGCGCACTGGCGTCGTGAACTATCAAATTTTTGAGCTCATGCTTTGCTGCGAGTACAAGTGCTGAGCCTGCTACCGGTGGAACCATTTACTTGATCAGAATGTGCTTGAATAACTAGTGAAGTCGTTTAGTGATTTTCAGCTCTTCTTCAAAGAATGCCTTTACTTGCAGCAGTTGGCTGAGATCTCCCTCACTCTCCATCAGGGGAAGGTGCAGTTCAATATCATTAAGGATGTTGGTGATACTTCCCGTATCCAGCGAACTGAGATCCAGATCGAATGGGAATTTCGATTCCTTTGCCATGCCATACTGCTCCTTACTGCTATATACCCTTTATTTCGAGGGGGTCAAATTTTGCACAAGCATAGTATCGACTGACATTAAGAAATCTTAATAAGCAATTCTAAAATAAGGATTTTTATGTTTTTGGAATCTATAAAAAAATATGAACATTGTGTACCCCGTCAGCACCTAT
>DMJN01000325.1:0-4636 GCA_003451715.1 Gammaproteobacteria bacterium
TTCGATCCTGGCAGTTTCGATAATGATCCGCTGCTGGACTCCTTTCTCATCCCAGCCGGTACCGAACATGAAACCTTGATCAACCTTCAGCTGTTGGGATTAGAGCGAGACCGGCTCGCCTATATCGCCAGGCAGGGGGATGAGGTGACCGCCATCGCCGTACCAGCTACGGCAGAAGATGGCTTTAATGGCAGTGTCGAGTTGCTTATCGCGGTGGACATGTATGGGAGAATTCGCGCCGCCCGGGTCATCGACGACCTGGATTCTGACGAACTCTACGGCGTGCTGGATATTATTCAGTCCAAATGGATGGAAGAGTTCACCGATAACTCGATGCGCGAAATACTGGGAATCAGCTGGAAGGCAATTACCCCTGACAATGAATATGATCAATTTGTCGGGGCTTCCATCACACCGAAAATAGTCTCTAACCGGATTTATGATGCGCTCGTGTTCCTTCAGTCAAACCGCATTGTGCTGATGACAGGAGACGCTTAGCGTGGGTTTCAAGGACCAGCTTTCGGGGCATGCGCAGTCCTGTGCAGTGACGCTTTACGTGGGTCGAAAATGATCGCAGAGCACCTGACTGCCTTGGTATTCGGGGATAATCAGACTATCATGGCCTCGCAAATTTCGCCTGCAGGGACATTTGACGATTGAGTAAAATCTCCGTAATCGGTGGTGGCAGTTTCGGAACTGTTATCGCGAATATTATTGCCCTGAACGGCCACGATGTGCGTTTCTGGATGCGCAGTGAAGAACTGGTTAACGAAGTAAATCAAAGCCACGAGAACTCACAATACCTGCCGGGTTACCCGCTCGATCATCTTGTTGTAGCAACCCATGACATGGCGGCGGCAGTCAGTGGCAGCGAGATCATATTCGTGGCCGTGCCAAGCAGCTCTTTTCGCCAGGTGGTCAAGAACATGCTTGAGCATGCACCTGCCGATGTGATTCTGGTCAGTACAACCAAAGGAATTGAGAGTGGCACATTCGATCTGATGAGCCAGATCCTGATAGAAGAGGCGCCCGATGCCAGAGTAGGGGTGCTCAGCGGGCCCAACCTGGCGAAAGAAATCGCCAGCAAAAACTTAACCGGTACTGTTATTGCCAGTAATCACGAAGAGGTGAGAGAGCGCGTCAAGGAAATATTAAAATTGGAATTTTTTCGTGTCTATACCAACGATGATATGTTTGGTGTCGAACTCGGCGGTTCGCTGAAAAATATCTATGCCATTATCGCCGGCATGGCGGCAGCATTGGGTATGGGATACAACACTAACAGCATGTTGGTGACGCGCAGCCTTACTGAAATGGCCCGATTTGGAAAGGAGTTGGGTGCCGATCCCATGACTTTTCTTGGACTGGCCGGTGTGGGCGATCTGGTTGTTACCTGTTCCACGCCATTGAGTCGGAATTATCGTATCGGCCTCGCCTTGGGGCAGGGAAAGGCGATTGATGCGGCCGTGGCAGAGGTCGGTCAGGTGGCCGAAGGAGTCAATACTGTCAAGCAGGTTAAGGAAAAAGCCGATGAACTTGGCGTCTATATGCCCCTGGCCAGCGGTTTGTATCGAATTATTTATGAAAATGAGTCAATGAAGAATATTATTTCCTCATTGATGCTGAGCGAACAGGCACTGGATGTAGAATTTGCAGCCAGTGAAGAGAAAATACTCATCGAAAAATAGTAGTACAGCAAAGAATGCAACGGCGGCAGCACAAAAATGCTGACCAGATAAGATATAGAGGATTAGTTATGTCAGAACAGATTGATAGTATTGTTGATAACTTAATGCAAGTGTCGGCCTGGATTCGTGTCCTATTTATGTTCGCCTTCGCGATCGTCCTTTACCTGGTAATCGCGCCAGTCATTCTCGTGTTGATGATAGTGCAGGCCTTGTTCGTAATCATTACCGGTGATAGTAATAGCAATCTCAGGTTTCTGGGGGCCGCACTTAGCAAATACATCTTCCAGGTTTTGCAATTTGTTTCCTATAACTCGAATACAAAGCCCTTTCCATTTTCTGATTTTCCGAAAGTTGACGATGATGAATTCAATCCCCCATCAGCTGCAGTGAAGAAAGAAGGAGATACTTCGAGCGTAAAGAAGGAAGAAGGGCATACTTCGAGCAGAAAGAAAAAAGCACCAGCCAGGAAAGCTTCTAGAAAGAAGGCCACGTCAAAGAAAGCAGCTGCGAAGAAAAAGGCACCTGGAAATTCTGGAAATAGCGCTCCCGACAAGGGATCGGAATAGAGGTGGATCGAAATAGTCCCTCTGCCCTGAGAATGCTCTGGTTTAGCAGGCAGATTTTGCAATGCTAATTTACCTGGTACGCCACGGCATTGCAGACAGGAGGGCGCTATCTGATCCTGAGCGTGAACTGACACCCGCTGGTGTTGCAGAAAACCGCTGCGTGGTGAAAAAATTCTTTCTGCAATCGCCGGTCCTGACAAAGTGTGTCGTGAGCCCCTATGCGCGGGCCAGACAGACGGCTGCGGACTTCCTTTTAACATTTCCCAACCTGGAGTTCGAGGTTAGTGATTTAATTACCCCCAACGGCAATCCTTATGAAATAATGAATTTCATTGATGAAAATCAGCAACACAGTTTGATAATGATCAGCCACAATCCTCTGCTATCAAACCTGCTCTCTCTGTTGGTAGATGGCACTATAGAAACCACTCGCCAGATCAACACCAGTACGGTAGTCTGTGTGCTGATGGATGTCGTGGCACCAGGCTGTGGCGAGATTAAATACGCATTGGAACCATGAATAGTATTTGGCCACAGAATTACAAGTTAGTCTTCATTTTGTCACTGGTCTGGCTGGTACCTGGTATTGCTTCTGCCCAACCGGCCGGCGTGACCACAAGCTACACCGACCATCCCATATTCGACCGCTTTCCAGACTCGGAAATTACCAGTGTTGAGTTCGATGAAGATGTGAACTACCAATTGGTCCTAAGCGGCTTGCAGCGCACCAGAGGAGTGGTTACTCCGGATGACTCCGTACGCCTGCGAGGTGATGTCACCAAGATAGTTTACGAGGTTTCGCAGGAATTTACCGGCGAAGATGTATTTCAGTTCTTCAGTGAACAAATTCAGGAGAAAAACTATACCGAGTTGTTCAGCTGCACGGGCCGAGGTTGCGGGAGTAGTAATTACTGGGCTAATGATATCTTCAGAAAGCGTATTCTGTATGGGCCAGAGCGGAATCAGTATTACCTGGCGATGCGAGCAGACAATGGATTGGAAAATCCTCCGCATATCGCGCTTTATATTATCACCCGCAGCAACCGTCGGATTTATGCCTACCTTGAAATAGTCGAAGTCGGTGGCGCCCAGATTCGTATCGATGTCATAGAGGCGAACGATCTGCTGGAAATACTTCAAGCACAGGGAAGCGTCATTGTACCCAATTTGAGTTTCGTCACCGATAACACGCTCTCTGCCGAGAGTGATTTGACACCGATAGCCGACATGCTACGCGGCGATCCTTCGATCAACGTCTATCTGGTGGCGCACCTCGGTGGAGCGGAGCCGCTGGATACTTTGATGAGTCGTTCTCTCGCCCGGGCAGAGCTGTTAAAGCGACAGCTGGAGAATCTGGGTATCGCTGCAGATCGCGTCATAGCCCGAGGTGTGGGACCGCTGGCTCCAGTCTGTGGGTTGGTCGATTGCAGTGACAGGGTTGAGATAGTGCTCAGTCAATAGACTATTTCAGCAGCGAAAGGAATTCGTTGCGCGTGCTGTGACTGTTTCTAAAAGCCCCCAGCATGCATGAGGTCGTCATCACGGAGTTTTGTTTTTCGACACCCCGCATCATCATACACATATGCTGTGCTTCGATTATGACGGCGGCGCCTGCGGCACCAGTCTTGTCGACAATGCAATTGGCAATCTCATTGGTGAGGTTTTCCTGAATCTGCAATCTTCTGGCAAAAACATCAACCACGCGTGAAATTTTTGATAATCCTATTACCTTGCCATTGGGTAAGTAAGCGACATGGCACTTTCCAATAAATGGCAGTAGGTGGTGTTCGCACATGGAATACAATTCGATGTTTTTGACAATCACCATCTCGTCAGTATCTGAAGGAAACAGAGCCTTGTTGATGACATCGTCGATATTTATGTCATAACCCTGCATCAGGAACTGCATTGCCTTGGCGGCACGTCTCGGAGTATCGACTAGTCCGGCTCGATCAGGATCTTCACCAATTTCCTTGAGGATTTGTAAGTAAGACTTTTCCATAGAATGCAAAATCGTAAACCCGATGTTTGAATGCCAATTACCTGAGTGGGAGTACTTAAAATTAGGAAGCTAAACTACGATAACCTGAAGGGACCCTCTAGACAAGTATATGACCACTCTGGCCTACAGCTAAATCTGCTATCAAGGCGCACTGGCGGCAGGTTTTTGCTCCTGCAAAACCTGCATTTCCGCCATGACGTGTACGGACGCATTAATGCCGCGAGCGCAGGGATGCGCAGGAGCGGCCCCTGGCGGTCACACATGTGTCGACCTTTCAAGTCAGTGCAACGCAGAGAGCGCGCTCGGTGTCAGCCCCCGACCGGCGGGCCTGTCGTGCCCCGCTGCGTCGTTGTCGCACTTGCCAAGGGTGTGGCCATTCC
>DMJN01000325.1:4976-9515 GCA_003451715.1 Gammaproteobacteria bacterium
GCGGCAGAGCACGACAGACTCCCGTAGAGTGGCCATATACTTGTCTAGAGGGTCCCTTGCAATGGTAAAGTCTTTTTGCTACTTGAAGGCCAGGATAGCAGCACTATCAAATGAAATTGAACAAAGTAATTAACGACATCGCGGACAGATTTGCCGCGGCAGACCTTCACTACGGGCACGGCACGGACAATCCCTATGATGAATCGGTGTACTTGACATTCAGCCTGCTCGGTATCGATTTCGAACAAGATCCGCGGTCACTTAAACGAACGCTCAGCAATGAAGAGTTGCAGTTACTCGATAGCAAAGTCAGGCAACGCATCGAGGAACGAACACCGGTAGCCTTCCTGGTAGGCGAGGCCTGGTTTGCCGGTCATAAATTCAACTGCGATGCACGTGCATTGATCCCACGCTCGCCAATTGCGGAGTTGATCAGGCAGAAATTTCAGCCGTTGATCGAATCACCTCCACGCCGCATCCTGGATCTTTGCTGTGGTGGTGGTTGTATCGGCATAGCTTGTGCGCATGAATTTCCAGACAGTCAGGTAGATCTCGTGGACCTGCCCGAGGATTGTCTGGCATTGGCGGCAGACAATGTTGCGCTGCACAAGCTTGCCGAGCGTGTCAGCTGTGTTCGCTCAGACCTCTTCAGTGGCTTGGAGGGAGCCTATGATCTGATCGTGAGCAATCCGCCCTATGTATCACGACAGGAACTCGAAGCGTTGCCCGCCGAGTATGGGCACGAACCTCAATTAGGTTTACTCAGCCGCGATGACGGGCTGCAAATACCGCTAACTGTATTACAGCGGGCGGGAAATTTTCTTACCAGCGACGGTCTGTTAATTATGGAAGTAGGCTATTCGGCCGAATTACTAGTACATCGCTTACCCGATGTGCCATTTCGATGGCTTGAATTCGAACATGGCGGAGAAGGAGTCTTCGCCCTGCAGGCAGCGCAGCTAAGACAGTACTGCGACAGCCTCGATTAGTGTACAATGCTCTGCTTTTTGTACCCCTGCCAGTTTTGCATTCCGCAATCCGAGCTTTCAAATGTCAGGAAATACTTTCGGTAAGTTATTTACGGTGACCAGCTTTGGTGAAAGCCATGGGCCTGCCCTCGGCTGCGTGGTGGATGGCTGTCCTCCCGGACTGGAACTCAGTGAAGCAGACATGCAGCAGGATCTGGACAGACGTAAACCAGGCCAATCCCGCTTTACCACCCAGCGACAGGAGGCCGATGCGGTCAAGATCTTATCGGGCGTGTTCGAAGGCAAGACCACCGGTACACCGATTGGTTTATTGATTGAAAATACCGATCAGCGGCCGCAGGATTACAGCAAGATCAAGAATCAATTTCGCCCGGGCCACGCCGATTACAGCTACTGGAAGAAATACGGCATACGCGACTATCGTGGTGGTGGCCGTGCTTCGGCGCGAGAAACGGCAATGCGTGTGGCAGCCGGGGCGATCGCCAGGAAATACCTCAAACAACAGTGTGGCACGGAAATCGTAGGCTACCTGAGTCAGCTAGGCCCCATAGCCGTGGAGACGGTGGATTTTGCCGAAATATCGCGCAATGCTTTCTTCTGCCCGGACGCGACCAAGGTCGCTGCACTGGAAGAATATATGGCGGCGCTGAGCAAAGAAGGCAACTCTATCGGCGCGCGCATTAGCGTACAGGCCAGCAATGTACCGGCTGGGCTGGGTGAGCCAGTATTTGACCGGCTCGACGCCGATCTGGCGAAGGCGCTGATGAGTATAAATGCGGTGAAAGGCGTGGAAATCGGTGCCGGATTTGACTCGGTAGCTCAGAAAGGCACCGAGCACCGCGATGAGATTACATCCCAGGGCTTCCTCAGCAACCATGCCGGCGGGATATTAGGCGGAATTTCCAGCGGCCAGGATATATTGGCCAGTATTGCCCTGAAGCCCACCTCGAGCATACGTATTCCGGGAAACTCCATAAATACCGAGGGAAAGGCAGATGAAGTGGCAACCACCGGCCGCCACGATCCCTGTGTTGGCATACGCGCCACCCCCATTGCAGAGGCTATGCTGGCGCTGGTACTCATGGATCATTTCCTGAGAGACCGAGCTCAGACCGGGCTGTCGCGAAAAGCCTCGTCTACTCCCTAGTAGATGAAATATTTATCTGTATATTTTATAAGCATAAACAGTATCTTATAATAGAATTGTTATAAATTAATTTAAGTTGGTAGTGATATGAAGGCTAGGACCCTATACGACAAGATTTGGCAAGCGCATCTGGTAAAACAGCGGGATGACGGCACGGCGTTAATCTATATCGATAGACAGCTGATCCACGAGGTAACCTCACCCCAGGCCTTCGAGGGTCTACGTATGGCGGGGCGTAAGCCCTGGCGGACCGATGCCAATTTCGCGACACCAGATCACAATATTCCTACCACCAGCGAAGAGCGTAGCCAGGGATTGGCGGGTATCCAGGATCCCGTGTCCAAATTGCAGGTAAGAACATTAGATGAAAACTGCAAAGAATTCAATATCTTCGAGCTTGAAATGAATGATGAACGTCAAGGTATTGTGCACGTCATAGGACCCGAGCAGGGAGCCACCCTGCCGGGTATGACCATAGTCTGTGGGGATTCCCATACTTCCACCCATGGGGCGCTCGGTGCTCTGGCTCACGGCATAGGTACCTCCGAGGTTGAACATGTACTGGCAACCCAATGCCTGATTCAGAAGAAGATGAAGAACATGCTGGTGCAGGTCCACGGCCAGTTGCAGACTGGAGTGACCGCCAAGGATGTGGTGCTGGCAATCATCGGTCAGCTCGGTACAGCCGGTGGCACGGGTTATACGATTGAGTTTGGAGGCCAGGCCATCCGGGACATGTCCGTAGAAGGCCGCATGACCGTCTGCAACATGGCAATTGAAGCCGGTGCGCGTGCCGGGCTGGTTGCTGTCGATGACGCTACGCTGGAGTACATAAAGGGGCGTCCGTTTGCTCCAACGGGCACACTCTGGGAGCAGGCGGCCGCCAGCTGGCGAAGATTGGTCAGCGACGAGGCTGCCGAGTTTGATCGGGTTATCGAGCTGCAGGCCGAAGGCATAGCACCCCAGGTGACCTGGGGCACTTCACCGGAGATGGTGGCCCCGGTATATGGTCTGATCCCGGACCCGATACAGGAACAGGATGCGACCAAGCGAGACAATACCCAACAAGCCCTCGACTACATGGGGCTGGACGGAGGTACACCGATACAGGATATCAAGCTGGACTGCATATTTATCGGCTCTTGCACCAATTCCCGCATCGAAGACCTGCGCGATGCCGCGCGGGTTGTGGAGGGCAAGCAGCTTGCAGAAAATGTAGAGCTGGCGCTGGTGGTGCCAGGTTCGGGGTTGATAAAGAAGCAGGCAGAAGCCGAGGGCCTCGACCAAATCTTTGTCAGTGCCGGCCTGCAGTGGCGTGAGCCGGGCTGTTCCATGTGTCTGGCCATGAACGCAGACCAGCTGGGTCCAGGTAAACACTGTGCCTCGACATCGAATCGTAACTTCGAAGGCCGGCAAGGCTTCGGAGGCCGCACCCACCTGGTGAGCCCGGCAATGGCGGCGGCGGCTGCAATCCATGGGCATTTTGTGGATGTCAGGGATTTGGCTTAAACAGACAAATAGTTAGAAATAACAGTATATTACAGAGGAAACATGAGAAGTTTTAGCATAGAAAAAGGCGTAGTGATGCCACTGGATCGGGCCAATGTAGATACGGACTTCATCATTCCCAAGCAATTCCTAAAATCCATCAAGCGCAGTGGGTTCGGGGTCAACCTGTTTGATGAGCATCGCTACCTCGACAGGGGTGAGCCGGACGCCGATAACAGTCAACGCCCCCTGAACCAGGAATTCGTGCTGAATCAGCCGCACTACCAGGGCGCGACCATACTGTTGGCCAGGGATAATTTTGGCTGTGGATCCAGCCGCGAACATGCACCCTGGGCGCTGGAGGACTACGGATTTCGGGCGATCCTGGCACCCAGTTACGCCGATATCTTCTTTAACAACTGCTTCAAGAACGGCCTGCTGCCGATAGTGCTGGATAGGGAGTTAATCGCCAGTTTGTTCGAAGCAGTGGAAAACACCGAAGGCTATCAGCTGGAAGTCGATCTGAGTCAACAGAAGGTCGTTAAACCCGATGGCTCCAGCCTCGATTTTGAGGTAGATCCATTCCGCAAGCACTGCCTGCTGAACGGTCTTGATGACATCGGACTTACCCTGGAGGATGCCGCCCAGATCGAGGCCTTCGAGGCACGCTGGCGCGATCAGTCTCCCTGGTTTTTTAATTCACCAGATCCGCAGTAATCAACGCAAATTCAATTAGTAACAGGAGAATGGCGGTTTAACGACCGTACTGAAGTAACCATGAGTAATTACAACGTCGCCGTAGTAGGCGCAACAGGAGCGGTGGGAGAAGCCATGCTCAGTATTCTGGAGCAGCGTGATTTCCCGGTAAATGAACTCTATCCGCTGGCCAGCGAACGCTCGGCTGGCAAGACAGTC